>NZ_ALVZ01000154.1 GCF_000332055.1 Xenococcus sp. PCC 7305
ATATCGTAAACAGAGGAGAACACCGCAACTAGAGAATTGTCTTGGCAACGATTGAAGACATCTTCTCGGTCTAAGATAACGCCTTCCCAAACCACAGGATTAAGTTCGACCAAACGGCAAACATCATCAACTAAGACTCGAAAATTAGCTTTATTTTGTAAATCGCCATAGTTGCCGACTAAAGGCATGAGACGCTTGAGAATATGAGGAGGATGGGGGGCAGCTAAACCATCGATTTGATTGATCATTAGTCGAAGTAAGTTAGAGCCAGAACGCTGTGTCCCAATCATTGAAAATGACATAATTTTTCTCCAATCTATATATAAGGAATAAGTGCGAAAACTCAAGAGATACACAAAAGAAACAATTTTGAAGAACTCTTTGTATTTCATCTACATCCTATTTGTAGTTCCCATTGGTTGTAGTAAAGTTGAGGTAAAGTTTTGACAAATTGACATCAAAGTAAGAATCAAGACTTTTTGCTTAGGGAAATAGGGAAACGACTTTTAGACTAGTGCTTTGAGTAATGACTGTAACTTTAATTGAATTTCAATAAATTCTTTATCGGGATTGGAGCCGGAAACAATCCCTGCCCCTGCGTAAAGACGAGCATGTTTACCCTCTATTAACGCTGAACGAATCCCAACTATAAATTCACTATTCCCTTGATTATCAATCCATCCTAAAGGTGCAGCGTACAAAGAACGATCAAATCTTTCGTAATGGCGAATTTTTTCACAGGCGATTTCTGTTTCTACCCCTGCCACTGCTGGAGTTGGATGAAGTTGCGCTACGATCTCCAAAGGCCCAATATATTCAGGTAAATGGGCATAAATAGGTGTCCAGAGATGCTGAATATTTGATAGTCGCAATAACTGTAAAGGTAATTGGTAGGGTTTTAGTCCCATTTGTCGCAAACGAGCAATCAAAAAATCGCTAACTGCTTGATGCTCCCTTTGTTCTTTTCTACTTCTTAATAATAAATTTGACCAATGGACATCTTCCGCATTCGTTTTTCCCCTAGGCGCAGAACCAGCTAAAGCATCAGTAACTAATTGCCTGTTTTGAATGCTTACTAAACGCTCTGGACTTGCACCAATAAAGTTTTTTCCTTGACCGTTAGCAATGGAGAATATATAGCAATCAGGATGACGTTCCCGCAAATTATGAAGAGACTGAATAACCTTAAATGGAATCTTCGAGGTAATATCTGTGGCTTGAGCTATGACAATCTTACTAAATTCATTCATCGCGATCGACTCTAGGGCAGAACCCACGACATTTCTAAAATATTGGGAATGCTCGGTCGAAAAAATATTTTGCTTCTCCCAGTTAGATTTAATCTGCCCATCAGTAACCAAATTTTCCTGGTTCTGCCAATCTATGGTTGCAACTTTATAGTTTATTTTATTAAGAATTTCTGATTTATCTTGGGGATTTTTTAGGGGATAATTAACAATTAAAAAGCATTGCTTGTTCTTTTTTACCAGTTGCAAACGGGGTAAAAAAACTGTAGCTGAGGGAAAATCTTGATCGCTAACAGAAGCATCAGAAAAAAAAGAGAAACTACAAAATATTCTGGGAGCAGTTCTTGATAGAGCCACTTCTCCTTGAGGTAGAATTTGATTGAAACAATCGTCGACAAATTTTTGAGTTATTTCAAATCTATTTCCTGATCTTATAAGCGATTCTTTGGTTATTCCACAAGCAACAATTGATTCTTTTTTATTGGGGTTCTCCCAGTAAAAATGTACTGCATTTTTACTCGAAAATTTTTGGAGAAAAGCTAAAGGGTCTACTAAGGGAATCTTCTGTGCATAGCTGAGAATTTTTGTGTATTTAGTTACAGTAAACTGCAATTTACTATTATTCCAAAAATCATCGAAATCTCCATTATCTAGAACCAGATTCGATTCTTCTTGAGATATGACGGGTATAGTTATTTTTGATTGTGTCATTCCAAGAGAAAACTTAAATTAAAATAATTTTTATAATTTTTTTGTCATTAGTATATGAACTAAACAAAAATCTCAAATCAATGAATCCAAGTGATGATTTACGGCTTGACTACTTGCTTTTGGTAGTTATGGTCATTTCCCTCGATTCAGTGAGATTCGGCATTTTCTTATCATTTTACTTATTCAGATTGTATAAATACTTGGTCAAAAAACACAATACCTGAATTAGACATCAGTTAGCCTATTTTAACGCCTGATGTGAATTATACCTAATTATATTATTTTAAGTGGTTTAATGTTTTTCTGCGATGACGGCATAAAAGGGATCGGCACCGATTAAGCCTAACATTGCTAAAAAATTTGGTACTGAGGACTGACGAGAAATTAATTCTGGCTCACTAAAACCAGGAATTGCTTTGAAATACTGTTTAACTAAGGCTATTCTACTAGCTTCTGTGCCATCTCGCCAAGCGGCGATCGCCTTTTGGTAAAACATGCGATTGGAAAAACTAACAATAACTAACCCTCCTGGTTTAAGAATTCGATATATTTCTGAAAAGATGGCCTCCGGGTATTGTAAATACTGCACAGAAACAGTTATCAAGACCGCGTCAAAATCCTCATCTTGTAAAGGGATCTGAGGATTTTGGTTGAGATTTTGGACGAAGTAGCTATTAAGACGAGAATTTTTTTTAAGTTCTTCATAATTCATGCCATGTCCTTCAACATGTTCAAATTCCATATTGTCGGGCAAATGTGATACCCAACTGCTCATTAAGTCGAGAATACGGGTTTGAGGCTGAAGTTTTTCCCGATATAGCTCAGTTAATTGATCAATAAAGCCCTCATCAACATGGGTGACAAAACGAGGAACGCGATAAAAGTCATTATCACTACTGGGGTCTAGTTTAGTGCGGTTTTCTGGTCTGAGCAGCATGATCTAAAATCTTTAACGGTATTAATCTTCAATTTATGAAAGTATACTTTTCTTGATTTCACACTGCAATTATTAAACTGTTGTTAGCCCTTTCTTTAGCCTCTCATGACAAAATGTTTTCCTAGCCAACTGACTAAGTCAGTTAAAACTTCCTGGTAATTAAGATCATTATGCAGCACGTGATAACTGTCAGGATACAATCGTCTTTCTTTATCAGCAAAAGTAATTTTTTCAAATAGTTGCTGACTACTTTCTGGCAGTGCAATCTGATCAGCTCCACCATGAAGAATCAATAGTGGGATTTGTAATATGTTAGTATTGGATTCAATCCAAGCGACGGTTTGGATAAACTCTGTCGATAATCGAGCTGTCCCTTTTGTATGGCGCAAAGGATCTTCGGCTAAGGCCTTGATAAGCTTAGTATCCCGAGAACTAGTAATCAGTCTGATACCAGTATCTAGGGAAAAACGAGGCCATAATTTTGAGAGAATGCGTCCTATGCCTATTTTTAGAGGGGAAAGACCTACTCTCAATGCAGGAGAAAATAAGATGAGTCCTTGTAATTGCTCTTGTAAACGCAAAGCATAGTCTAGGGAAATGGTTCCTCCTAAACTTTGACCCAAGAGAAAGATCGGAAGAGAAGATTCTTGTTGAGAGACTAACTGCACCAGGGCGTGTAAATCTTCTCTGAATTCACTCCAACTGTTGATATATCCTCTCCGTCCAGGCGATCGCCCATGTCCCCTTAAATCAAACCCATATACTCCATAATTATGGGGAACTAAAAACTCAACAATATTGTCAAATATTCCGCTATGAACTCCTAATCCATGAACAATAATCACAATTGCTTTAGTTGTGGTTTGAGGATGCCAGCTTTGATAATAAAGTTGTAATCCATCAGCACCAATAAATTTTCCTTCTTGGTGTCGGAATGATTCTCTTGTTAAATTCTGAGATATTTTATTCACAGGCTTGTAATGGTCAATGATTAATGATTAATGATTAATGTTCATGATCAATGATCAATGATTTCAGCCTAAACTAGCAAACAATAAATCGGGAGATTCTGTATTAATTTCTACTCCTGCCATTTTATATTCGGACAGGGAAAAAGAATCAACTTGAACAGCATCATCGCGAACAGATTCTGCTTGAGTTAATAATGCTACTTCATCAAGACTAATAATTCCTGCTTCTAACGCCTGACGAACAAGATTATTTGGTCTTTTTTTGGGTAACGTACCCAGATTGCTAGCTGTTTTAATTTTCTTGAGAATATCATCTGCTTGTACTGATAAAATGAAAGCCTTTTCTAATCTACCCAAAGCCTCGTCAGTATTAGTTGGAACATAGATATCTTTTGTGAGATTATCTCTTTGTTTGCCGGTCGTTTGCATAATTCGAGCAATTGTGCCGCCTAGCTTGTCGGATGGCATGACCCCAATAGGATTCAATCGCGACCAAGCTGAGATAATTCCTAACAATGGCAGCGAGAGATTGCGATAAATTCCATTGAACGCCTGCTGTATTTGAGCAAAACTATATTGCATTGACCAATCTACCAAGGGCAAATCTTCTGATTGACAACCTTCAGCTTCAAATCTCCTCAGAGTTGCAGTTCCTAAATACATCCAAGAAAGAACATCGGCAAATCTACCAGTGAGTTTTTCGCGTCGTTTGAGATTGCCACCTAAACGAATCATGGCTAGGTCAGTCAGGAAGCCAAAAGCCGCTGATGACCAAGCTAGTTTACGCCAATATTTTGCAGTTGCGCCTGAGACGGGAGAAGTTGCTAGATAACCACGAGTCAGACTAAGTAACAATGTACGACAACCGTTGCTGACTATTGAACCGAGATGATGCCAAAATACATTATCAAATGCGATCGCATCAGAATTTTCGAGAGCAGTAATTTCTTGGTACGCATAGGGATGGGAACGAATCAATCCTTGACCAAAGATAATCATGGTACGAGTGAGAATATTAGCTCCTTCGACAGTGATGGGAATTGGGGTTGCCGAGTAAATATTTGCTAGTAGGTTCCTCGGGCCTCGGCAGATTCCCGCCCCGCCCAGAATATCCATGCCATCATTAATAATTTGGCGGGAAAGTTCGGTGAAATTGTATTTCGCGATCGCGGAAATCACAGCAGGTTGTTCTCCTTGGTCTACTGCTCCAACTGTATAAAGTCGAGCCGCTTCCATAAGATAGGTAAGTCCGCCAATACGAGCGAGTGGTTCTTCAATCCCTTCAAAGCGACCAATGTTTAGTCCGAATTGTTTTCTAACTTGGCTATAGGCTCCTGTTACTCTAGTGACCAATTTGGCAATACCTGTGCAGGTAGCAGGAAAACTAATACCTCTGCCTGCGGCTAGAGATTGCATCAGCATTTTCCAACCTTGTCCTGCTTGCTCGACCCCGCCAATAATTTTTCCTACAGGGATGACCACATCTTGACCAACTGTGGGAGAGTTATAGAAAGGCACACCCATCGGGTCATGTCGGCGATTGATAATTACTCCAGGAATATTCGTCGGAATTAAAGCGCAGGTAATACCAACATCAACTCCTTTGCCGAGTAAGTTATCAGGATCGCGAAGTTTAAAGGCTAGCCCCATCAGAGTTGCGATCGTGGAAAGAGTAATATAGCGTTTATTCCAGTTCAAGCGCAGATATAATTCGCCATCTTCACCGCGAAAGACAATTCCCTCGGCGGTAATACTGGCAGCATCAGAACCTGCTTTGGGTTCGGTGAGGGCAAAACAAGGAATTTCTTCGCCCCTGGCTAATCGGGGAAGATAATAGTTTTTTTGTTCTGCTGTGCCATAACGAAGTAGTAATTTAGCTGGCCCTAGGGAATTGGTGACGCCAACAGTTGCAGTATGGGTAAAAGAGCGAGAGGCTAATTTGTTCATAATGCTGCTATAGGCCAAGTTAGAAAATCCTAACCCACCATATTCTTGGGGAATCATCATGCCAAAGAAGCGTTCTTGTTTGAGATATTGCCAAACTTGAGGAGGTAAATCTTGGCGTTGATGGATTGACCAATCCGTTGCCATTTGGCAAACCTGTTCTACCTGATTATCGAGGAAGTCACGAATTTCTAGGGTAATTTCGGGATAGGGTTCGTTGAGGAGGCGTTGCAGGTTGGGTTTGCCAGAGAAGTATTCACCATCTACCCAAACATTGCCAGCTTCGATCGCAGCTCTTTCTGTATCGGATATTTTAGGTAAGAGTTTTAATTTTGCGATCGCCTTAACTAAATAAGTGGTAATTATTCTCTGACGCAGTTGAGGAATATTGAAAATTAGTGTAACAACACCAAAAATAGCCCAACTCCAAATTGGTACTTGACAGACTCCCAAGATGATCGCAAAGTACAACGACCAGACCCAGAGAGAAACGCTGAGATAACTGAAAATAACCAATAGAATAATCAGACTAGAAATAATAATTATTGGTTCAAAGATGTTCATATTTAATACCTCTAAATCATTTCAATGATCAAGACTTCTTTTAACTCATTACTTATTACTTATTACTCATTACTCAATTTTTAGAGCATCAAATTCTCAAACACTCCCGCAGCACCCATCCCACCGCCAATACACATTGTGACCATTCCATAACGAATGCCGCGTCGTTTCATTTCATGAAGTAACGTTGCAGTTAGTTTCGCTCCTGTACAACCTAGAGGATGACCTAATGCGATCGCTCCTCCATTGACATTGACAATATCCTCATCTAGTCCTAATTTACGAATCACTGCTAAAGCTTGACCAGCAAAAGCTTCATTAAGTTCGATTAAACCAATATCATGTAATGTCAAGTCCACTTGCTTGAGCACTTTCGGCACCGCATCCACAGGGCCAATACCCATGATTTCTGGTGCCACACCTGTGACGGCGTAACCAAGTAATCTGGCGATCGGCTGTAGTCTTAGCTCATGCATTTTTCTCATACTCATGACTACCGTAGCCGCTGCACCATCAGACATTTGAGAGGAATTGCCTGCTGTGACGGTGCCCTTATGTTGGAAAACAGGTTTTAACTTGGCTAGGGCTTCTAACCTAGTATCTGGTCGTGGTCCTTCGTCTACTTTAAATATTCTTTCGATGTTTTTTGTCTCCCCGTGATCATAGATTGTCTCTTTGAGGTTAATGGGGATTATTTCCTCGTTAAAGCGACCAGCTCTGATGGCAGCTAAGGCTTTTTGATGCGATCGCAAGGCAAATTGATCTTGATCATGGCGTGAGATATGAAAGTCTTTGACGATATTTTCGGCAGTAATTCCCATTGTGATATAGGTATTGGGGGATTTATGTACTAATTCGGGGTTGGGTGAGAGATTGTTTCCGCCCATGGGAATCAGGCTCATGGATTCTGCTCCGCCAGCGACGATCACATCTGCCTGACCTGTGATTATGGCTTGGGATGCCATGACGATACTTTGCAATCCTGATGCGCAGAGTCGATTTATTGTGCATCCTGGGACAGAGTTTGGTAGACCTGCTCTTTGAGCAATGATTCTCCCCAGATTCATGCCTTGTTCGCCTTCGGGAAAGGCGCAGCCCATGATGATGTCATCGATTTGTTTGGGTTCAAGGTTGGGCGTTTGTGAGATCACGCCTTTGACTGCGATCGCGCCGAGATCGTCGGGTCGCATATGGTGGAGGCTGCCTCTTGGGGCCTTGCCGATTGCGGTTCGGACACTGCTGATTATGTATGCTTCTGTCATTTTTTATCTCCAAGTTATTTTCTTTGTTTCTTAAATTTTCTATTGGGAAGCCATAACTTCTATTGGGGGGCTAGCCCCCCAAACCCCCAGCGAAGTGTTAACTAGTAAGTTGGAAAATTGTAAGTAAAAGCACATCAAAGAATCGTGTCGATAATGCTTTCTTTTTTAATTAAGTTATATTCTTAGCGAAATTACTTAATCTTTTTTCTATTTTCTATTCAAAAACAGTGAAACTTTTAGCTAAAACACTTTTGACTCTTGACTCTTGACTCTTGACTTTTTTAATTCCTCAATGGTTTTTTAGTTTTCAACATATGAACAATTCGCTCCTGAGTTTTTGGTTCTTTGAGTAGGGGAACAAAGGTTTCTCGTTCGAGTTTTAATAAGTAGTCTTCACTAACTAAAGATGGTGCGGACAGTTCACCACCAGAGATGACATAGGATAAACGGTTGGCTAGAAAACGATCATATTCTGAGATATAGCCTCCTTGTTGAAAGATATAAGCTGCTTGTTCTAATGCGGCGCGGGCGGGACTGCCTAAAACTCGAATCGCATCGTCGTGAGGTATCGGGGCATAACCTTCGAGATCGAGACGAATCACTTCTTGTTTGGCGACATAAATTCGGCGATCGCCATTCATGATTATTTTTGCAGTGGGATGAAGAAAACCTAATTCTTGGGCTTCTTGAGCGCTATTGGAAACCTTTGCCATGCCAATGGTTTCAAAGGCTTTTTGTAAAAAAGGTTGAATTTGAGTTGCCGAATCGGTTGCGGCCTGTTTTTCTGCCCAGGTTGCCATGCGCATAATCCCTCCTGCTCCAGGTATTAAGCCCACACTGAGTTCGACTAACCCGATATAACTTTCAGCAGCAGCTACTACTTGCGGGCAAGCCATGACCAATTCACATCCACCCCCGATCGCTAACCCTTGCACGGCAGCAACGATAGGCTTAGGAAAGTAATGGATTCTCTGTAGGATCTTTTGGAATTGAACGACGAGATCTTCAATGCCATCAAAATGACCTGATTGAGCTAAAGCACCCATTTCAGCTAGGTTAGCCCCAGCGGAAAAGTTGGCTTTATTGTTGCCGATGACCATGCCCCGATAATCACTGTTTTCCAAAAGACTTAGAACTTTAGTGAATCCGTCCATCACTTTAAAACTAAGGGTATTCCCTTTGGAGCGAAATTCATAAAGAACTACATTATCTCCAATATCTAGTAATGTTGCTTCTTCGTTTTGCCAAAGAATATGTCTGGGTTGAGATTTAATTAGGTTGAGATCAATTTCATCTTCGGGATTATCTAGCGCTACATATTCTTGACTGGCAAGATAAACTTGTTGGGTTTGAGTTTCATCCTGACTGTAAAACCCTTGCACTTGATGATGTTGAATCATCGATTTAATCCAACTAGCCAAAGGAATCCCTGAACTTTGCATATCAGTGATCACAGCGGCAAAACCCAAAGAATCCCAGATTTGGAAAGGCCCCATCTCCCAACCAAATCCCCAACGCATAGCACGATCAATTTCTGCGGGACTATCGGTAATCTCAGGAATGCGATCGGCACTGTAACTCAGAATTGCCAGCATCATCGAACGGAATAATTTTCCTGCTCGACCAGCATCACGATATAAAGCCCGCAACCTCTCTGGTAAGTCTAGCTTGTTTATTTCCCTCAGATGCGTACCCAAGTTTAAAGGCTGGGGTGGCTCGTAATTTAAGGTCTCGGGATTAACAGAAAGAATTTTACCTGCTGCTTTCTTATAAAAACCTTGACCTGTTTTCGCTCCTAATTTCCCTGCGGCAACTAATTCAGCCAATAATGGCGGCACCCGAAAGATTTCTCGACTTTCATCTTCCGGTATTGCAGGATAGAGATTTTTGGCGACATAAACTAGGGTATCTAGTCCGACCAAATCCGCAGTGCGAAAAGTTCCTGATTTTGGTCTGCCAACTAAAGTTCCCGTGAGCGCATCAATTTCTTCGATGGTATATCCTTGCTCTGTCAAGGCTTTGATCCCAAGCATAGTGGCATAAATACCAATGCGATTAGCAATAAAGTTGGGTGTATCTTTAGCAACGATTAATCCTTTACCCAGATGAATACGACCAAACCATTTCAGCCTGGCAATCAGTTCAGGATTAGTATCAGACGTGGGGATCAGTTCTAATAATTTAAGATAACGGGGCGGATTAAAAAAATGAGTTCCTAAAAAGCGTTCTCTAAAAGACAACGGCAATCCGCGAGCAATTTCTCGTACTGGTAAGCCACTAGTATTGGTTGAAATAATTGTATCCTGACCAATAATCCCGTCTAATCTTGCCAGCAACTGTTGTTTAATTGCCAAATTTTCTACCACAGCTTCAATCACCCAATCTACATCCGCAAGGCGATCTAGATGTTCGTCATAATTTCCTAAGATGACACGACGAGCAGTTTTCTCAGTAAAAAGAATCGGTGGGTTTTGTTTGAGGGCTTTTTTCCAAGCAGCTTCGACCAGGGAATTTTTATCACCTGCGATCGCTGCAATATCCAAAAGGTGAACAGTCAACCCCGCATTAGCTAGATGAGCTGCAATTTGAGAACCCATAACTCCTGCACCCAAAACAGCAGCAGTATAAAACGGTTTAAACATCATATTTCTCTCCTTAAAATCACTTCCTATCTAGAACATTTAACAACCACCAAGAAAATCAAATTTGTCAAACTAACTAATCAGCACTTTGTCGGGGGTTTGAGGGGCTGTTCCTCCAATGGTATTTATGGATTTTTATCGATAACCATTGAGAAAAAGAAAGCGATCGTAACCAAGTCCAAGTCTTCTTCATCGCGGTTTTTCTACTTACCAAATGAACTAGCTTTATAAAAGAACGTCCTTTCTCATTCTCTAGACTTGCAATGGCTATAGATCTTTCCTCGCGATACATAGCATTAATTTCGTTAGCAAAAACCTGATTAACTTTGTCCCGCCGAATTTTCAACCGAGAATCCAACAATCCATTAGCAACGGTAAAATGACCATTAACCAAACGAAAACGCTTAACCTTCGACCAACTAGGTAAATCCTGATTCGCTGCATTCACTAAAGTTTGATAGAGATCAATAACAACTGGCTGCTGTAAAAAATCGCCAATCGGCAAAGAACAGTCAAAAATAGTAGCATCGTCACAAAGACTTTGCAGATCAGGAAAAACTAACAACCCACAAAACTTCTTATTAGTTCCCACAACCACAGCCTGTTTGACTAAATCAGATTGTTGTAAATACTCCTCTAACGGCAAAGGCATGACATATTTGCCAATGGAAAGCTTAAAGAGATCCTTTTTCTGTCCTGTAATAGTCAAAAAACCTTCACGAGTAAATTCGCCCAAATCTCCGGTATGCAGCCAACCTGATTCATCAAGAACTAAACTGGTAGCCACTGGACCTTTATAATAGCCTTGCATCACATAGGGAGCCTTGACTAAAATTTCGCCATCTCGGTCGATTTTAATTGTCACCCCAGGAATGGGAATTCCCACGGTTCCTGCACGATTCAACTGACCTCGATTACAACAAACTACCGAACTAGTCTCCGTTAAGCCATAGCCTTGTAAGACAGTAATGCCCGCAGCGCTTAAGACATTGGCAAGTTCAGCTTTTAAGGCCGCACCGCCACTAATGAAATATTGCAGCTTTCCCCCAAAAGGCGATCGCCATTGAGTATAAACTAAGATATCTGCCAGTTTTAACTGCAAAGCATAGAAAAAGGAGAGTTCAGTTCCTAATTCATAATCTTGAGCTAGTCGCAAAGCCCAATTAAAGATATTTTTCTTGACTCCTCGGAGTTTGCTACCGCGATCGCAGATCTTATGATAGATCTTTTCTAATAATCGTGGCACAGTAGCCACAATCGTTGGCTTGACAAGCAAAAAATGCTGGAGCGCTCGATGGGGGGTTGTGAAATGAACACTATGCCCATAATTAAGATGACCGTAAATCAAGGCCCGCGCAAAAATATGATTGAGTGGTAAAAAAGATAATACGGTTTCGGCAGCCCCCGTCTTAAGATGCTTAAAGGTCTTAAAGGTAGTCAGAATATCAGCGGAAATATTTTCATGGCTCAGCATTACTCCTTTTGGTTGTCCTGTTTCTCCTGCAATATAAATAATCGTGGCCAAATCCTGAGCCGCAATAGAGGCTCGCAATTCTTTTGTTTTAGCTGTGTTGTAGATCTTTTGACCCTTGGCTTGAATCTCTTCTAGGGAGAAGAGTTGAATACATTGGGGTAATTGAGGACAAGAAAGCTCGGTTCGCGCCCGACAGAGCAACATCGGAATAGATAAACAAGCTGGATGATAGACTGCCGTTGCCTTGTTTGCGATCGCGCTATCAAGTCTATTCGCCTCACAGACAATTGATGAGCCCGATTCCGTCGATACTTCCCGGCAAGTTAACAGTTCATGTTTCTTTTGCTGCCAATTATCTGGGACTTCAACCACAATTATGCTTTGTAAATAGAGATGCTCCCCAAGATAAGGAATGATTTGTGCTAGCAAATCTAGATTGGAAACGATTAAGGCTTTAGCCTCGGAGTGATTTAAGATAAAAGCGATATTATCTAACGTCTGAGTCAGATCAATCGGTACATTGACGGCACCTGCTAGTAAACAACCCATATCGGCTAAACAGAAGCTAACGCCACTATGCATTAACAAAGCGACGCGATCGCCCTTAGCAATCTCGATAGTCTGCAACCCCAAAGCCAATTCCTCAGCCGCCAGGCGAAATTCTTGATTGGATTGGGAATCGCAACCATTTTTATGCCACTGATTCAAAGCTTGAGCATTGGGAAAGCGATCGCAAGCTTCATCTAGTAAGCTTGGCAAACTGCGACCTAAAACGGGAATATTTGCTTCAGAAAAAGATTTATCAATCTTATTAAAATAAAACATTGGCAATCAGAAGAGCAGGAATCTCTTCTCCCGTAAAAAGCTAACTCCAGTCCCGTAAGTAGCCGACCTAAATATTTTTGCAACTGCAATATGTTTGCTAGATATGCTAACTAAAAAAATATATAGCGATTCTCACGTATCAGAAAGTACAGCAAATGATTTGATTTTTGATTAATTAGGTTTTAATCTTGAGCTCAAAGCCTAATAGAGAGAGAAAACCCGAGCTTTAATGCTTGTTAAGAATTAAAATCTATCTCTAAATAATTTTAGATTTAACCGATCAGACTTACTTATTCGAGAAACACCATATACTATAACAGTTAAAAGATACTGCTATTTACTTAATTTCACTAATGCATTTCGACCAAAAACACACAAAGCAAAATTTACTTTTTACTTGGTACTTTTGCTTGCTTTTAAATGGATTATAAGTTCTTGCGATATATACAATAGTATAACATATTAATAGATAATACATTTAAGATTTCTTAAGTAATTGAGCACAACAAATTACCCATGAGAAACCGAAAATGGAAAGCAAAACATTTTATCTTAGTTATTGAACTTGATAACTATATTTTTATATTTTCCTCCCGATGAATAAATTTTTGAGAACTAGGAAAATTACTACTCGTTTTGTTTTTTTACTTGCCAGCCTGTCTGAGCGCCAATTTTTCCGACTTTGCTAAAGATCCAACACCCTCGGTGAAAAGAAGTTTCGTCATGATGACATTGGGGTTTAATGCCGATTAAACTTTCTACTTCTTCAGTTGACAAGACCCAATTGGCAGTTTGGGCTTTTTCTAGAACATCCATATACCATAAGGGATTCGAAGGTTGCATTCGAGACGCCAAAGTTGTCTCCAACTTGACTAGGGCATCTTTGATTTCTTTTAGCTGTTGCAAAAGTTCTGGTTCTCTAGCAATTTCGGCTTCAGGAGATGATAGTACGGGTTCTTCAATAGTTGAGGATTGTGAATCTTCTGATTGAATTTTTGATTTGGCTTCTGGTTGAGTTCCAGGTTGCATGGCTGTTTCTGGCGATCGCCGGGGCAGGGAGTTTTCTTCAAACCAAGGATCGGCAGCAATCTCTTTTGTCAAAGTAGGTTTAAATTCATGGTTCTCTAACCAGGTGCGATTTAAATCTGTTGCCAAATTATTCAAAAAATCGGCTGTTGTTTCATCCCCTTCCCCCGCCATCCGACTGGCAACTTGCTTCATAATCTTGACGAGTTCTGGTCCCATTAATTCTTGATGGGCTGCTAGAATCTCTTTTTCAGAACCTTCAGGACAATCCAGCAGGGCCTGGATTAATTTGCCATAGGAATTGGTTTTATCTTGCTTATTTTTTGGTACAGGAGCAGCCTCAGTCACAATATGATGTAGTTTTCCTGCCCAATTATGAAGATACTTGGCAGCTTTAATGTCTCCTTTGCTCGCTAAATGGTTAGCAACCTGTTCCATAACATCTACTAACTCAGTATTAACCAGTTGTTCATTTTGCCGTAGTAATATCCATTCTTCCCCTCTAGGGCAAGTCAATAAACCTTGAATCAAATTGAGATAAGCTTTGAGATTTTGCTGGTTCATCGTTCCCATCCCTTTAAAACTCATATCCCAATTATCTCTCGATTTTAGGCTATTCAGAAGATTTTAGTTACATTTTTATACTAGTAAATGCAAAACCCATCCATGGCAAACCTATTTATAGATATTCCTCGATTTACGGCGACTGTAACCTAAAAAATAAATGATATCTGAATCGCAAATTTTACTTGGAGAAAAGAAACAAAAACTTATAATCCGAA
This sequence comes from Xenococcus sp. PCC 7305, assembly GCF_000332055.1. GTDB lineage: Bacteria > Cyanobacteriota > Cyanobacteriia > Cyanobacteriales > Xenococcaceae > Xenococcus. The sequence goes on from NZ_ALVZ01000154.1 coordinate 14,386, forward strand.
TGTCAAGGATGCCTAATCGCTAAAATATTAGCTATAAAGGATTAGATAAAAACTCTTTAGGAGTTAAATTTTATGAATTGATTTGAGAATCAAAATTTTTACTTAATATTTTAAGCGCCCAATAAAAGTAAACTAAAGAAAAAACTAAGAATAATTGAATGATGAATTCATTAAATGGTGATTACACCAAAACTACTAGTGTAGATAACCCTAGCTCCACAATCAAGGTTTTTATCGTAGACGATCAGAAAATGATTCGGGAAGGGCTCAAAGCCCTGATTAAGACAGAACCAGATTTGGAGGTGATTGGGACTGCCAGTAATGGGGAAGATAGCATCAAGCAAGTAGAAACTCTCCAACCAGATATTATTCTCATGGACATGGAAATGCCTGGGATGGATGGAGTGACTGCCACGAGGATGATTTGTGATAAGTTTCCCCAAATTAAAATCTTAGTTCTTAGTACTTTTGATACTCAAGAATATGTAGCTCGCTCTCTAAGTTCTGGGGCCATGGGCTATTTGCTCAAAGGTACCCCGGCAAAGGAGCTGACCAATGCTATTAGATCAGTTCATCTTGGTTATGCTCAGATTGGACCCGGCATATATCAAAATCTGCCTCTAATTCCTAAAGGAAGTGCCGCCGCCGCCGCCCAAAAGATTCCCGCAACTGCCCATCCAGAGCCCCCTACTCAAAGCCAGGATAGCAGTTCTGCCCTAAGTCCTCGCTTCAAGGGTCAGTTGGCAACAACTTCTGATTCTGAAGCTGCACTAGCAATCGAAAGGAAAAAGTCTAGCATTGCTAATCGTAAGTTTGAACAAACCGTATTACTCCGCCCTTCTCCTAAATGGTCGCGAGCTACAATTTGGGCGGTAGCTGGGGTGACTATTTTTGTGGTTAGCTGGTCTGCGATCGCAAAAATTGAGCAAGTAGTGCCTGCTATTGGTCAACTAAAACCAGAAGGCAGTGTTAAAGAAGTCCAAGTCCCCACAAATGGGGTTGTCCAAGAAGTTTTGGTCGACGAAGGTCAAAGAGTCCAAAAAGGTGACATTTTGTTGGTCTTAGACTCAACCACTACAAAGGCTCAATTAGACTCCTTAAAAAATATCAAAAAATCTTTAGAACAGGAAAATAGGTTTTACCGTGCAATAATGACTGGCAAAATTGCACCCAATCAAATAGATCGTACAGTCGCCCAACTGGAAATTCCCCGAGAAGTTGCCTATTTAGCTCGTAACCGTTCTCAGTTAGCTGCGGAGATTGATTTATATCGTGCCCAGTTAGGTGCCGATACTGGCAATTTAAGTGTAGAACAACAGGCTAGATTAAGAAATGCTAGGGCAGAAAAAAATTCTCGTACCGCTACAGCCCGACTAGAAGTTGAGCAACTGCAAAAACAGCTAGAACAGAATCAAATTCAATTGGCCGATGCAAGGGAGCAATTAATTACGTCCCGTCAGGTTTTGGCTGAGATTAAAGAACGGAATGAAGAAGCAGCCCAAAAAGCCAAAGAAAGTTTAGCTATTGAAGAGAAAACCCTTAGTTCCATCAAGCCTTTAGTTGAAGAAGGCGCGATCGCAGAATTGCAATTAGATCGTCAGCAAAGAGAGGTTAATGATATCCAAGCGACCATGATTGAACAAGGTGCGAGAGGTACTATTGAGTACAATAACCAACGGCAAGAAGTCACCACAACCCAAGCAGAGATCCAACGGTTGCTAGAAGAAGAAAAAAGATTGCGTTTAGATATTGCCCAGGCGAGAGAACAATTAATCAATACTACTTCTTCGTCTGATAAAGACATCTTAGATCAAATTGCCAACAATCAACAACGAATAGCTGATATTGATACTCAGTTAAATAGAAGTATTGTTGATAATAGCAAACGCCTTAACGAGAATAACGCTCAGATGAGCAATTATGAGCAGAATTTAAAGTACCAAACTATTCCTGCTCCCGTAAGTGGGGTCATTTTGGATCTTCAAGCCTATCCTGGCTATGTTCCCCAAGCTGGGCAAGGTTCCCAAGCTATCTTAAAGATAGTTCCCGATGACAAGTTAGTGGCGGAAATCTTCATCAAGCCAGAAGACATTGGTTTTGTGAAAATGGATATGACTACTGATGTGCGCATTAGCGCCTTTCCTTTTGGGGAATTTGGTGATGTTAAGGGTAAAGTTACCTATATTGGAGGAAGTAGCATAGACCCTGATCCGCAACCGCCTTTCAACTTTGTCCGTTTTCCCGCAGAAGTTGAATTAGAGCAACAGCATATTGAAATTAAAGGGGAAGATAAAAAGTTACAATCGGGTATGTCGGTTCAAGCTAATATCAGAATTAAAGAAGATCGTACTGTTTTAAGTCTCTTTGCTAGTAAGTTTATTACTGGATTGGATAAGTTTAAAGAGTCAAGGTAATGGGTAATGGGGAATAAGTAATAAGTAATAAGTAATGGGTAATGGGTAAAGCCCGAAGTTGGGGTTAAAACCCTCTCAATATAATTCAATATACTTTGTCTTGGCGATCGCTGTGTTTCAAAAATACACAAATAGCGATCGCTTTTAATATTGGAATATTTGCTTTTAGATCAGATCGAAGTCACAGACCTTTTCCCACAAGCGTTTCAGAATATAACCATGGAGGATTTATCGGGAGCAAAACGAGTAATAGATAAGATGACCAAAACAATAATCGGCAAATTAGCTGCAAAAATCAGTGGTGTAATAGTCTGTGGCGGCCTAATCTCTTTAGGGATAACTACTTCTGCTCAAGCTCTAACAGCAGGAATTTCTGATTTCACGGGAGTATCTCAATCGAATAGTTTCGCTACCGATGGATTTCGGTTCCGAGCAATACAAGATTTAAACGTGACGGCTCTAGGAGTATTTGATATCGATAATGATGGTCTTAATGCTACTACTGTAGATGTTGGTCTTTGGGATGATAGCGGTACTCTTCTAGGGTCAGTTGCCGTCTCAGGAGGGACTAATGCTCCCATATTAAATGGATTTAGGTATCAGAATTTAGGGTCTAGCATTAATCTTACTTCTGGGAATTTTTATCGAGTCGCAGCTGATATGACAGATATCTCAGGATTGAATTCTCGGAATTTTGTTACTGCGTCTACTCTCAATGGCATTGATTCGGTTGAAATAGCTTTTGGTCCGGGTGATTTATCTTTTCCTGCTAATCATTTTGGGGGCGGTTTTGCAAATCTAGGGGGCAATATTCTTTTTGAAGATGCGGTTCCTGTGCCCTTCGAATTGTCTCCTAATCTGGGAATTATAATTTTGGGAGGAATCTGGGGCGTGTCTCGTCTACGCAAAAAAAGAACAAAGCGCTAGTAGACGGACAGGGCTGTTATCAATACTCATTCCTTACCATGCAGCTGCATCATGGTAATCTCAGCACCGCTAAGAAAATATGCTGATTTTCAGTCAAGTTTTTCAAACTGGATTATAACTTAAATGGTCACTCAAATTATTTCTCGGTAGCAATCCAGGAGAAAGATCATTGCAGCAAATATTTAAACCCGAAGAATGGTTTAGTAATGTTAGAGGCGATTTTTTAGCAGGAGCAGTAGTAGCATTAGCCCTCATTCCCGAAGCGATCGCATTTTCAATTATCGCGGGGGTCGACCCCAAAGTAGGTTTATATGCTTCTTTCACTATTGCGGTAATCACTTCCTTTCTCGGTGGTCGCCCAGCAATGATTTCGGCGGCGACAGGAGCGACCGCACTGTTAATGACTCATTTAGTTGGCGATCATGAGAATGGTCTCCAATATCTTTTCGCCGCCACAATTCTCACTGGAGTATTACAACTGATCTGGGGCTTTATCAAAGTTGGCAATCAGATTAAATTTGTCTCCCGTGCGGTGATGATTGGGTTTGTAAATGCCCTCGCGATTTTAATTTTCATGGCGCAATTACCCCAATTTGAGAATGCTTCTTGGGTAGTTTATGCCATGGTAGCAGGAGGATTAGCAATTATTTACCTGTTGCCTCGCTTCACCAAAGCTGTGCCCTCACCTTTAGTTGCCATTATTATCATCACCCTAATTTCTTTAGCGATGGGAAGTCCGGTTGCCACTGTGGGAGATATGGGAGAATTGCCCACAACCCTTCCGAGCTTTGGTCTTCCCGAAGTGCCCTTGAATTTCGAGACTTTGCAAATTATTTTTCCTACGGCCTTTGCCTTGTCGATGGTAGGTTTATTAGAATCATTTTTAACGGCGAATGTTGTAGACGAGCTGACCGATACTTCTAGTGATAAAAACCAAGAAGCCAAAGCTCAGGGAATAGCCAACTTTGTCACGGGTTTCTTTGGTGGCATGGCCGGTTGTGCGATGATCGGGCAATCGGTAATTAATGTCCAATCTGGGGGCAGAACTCGTCTCTCTACTCTCAGCGCAGGATTCTTGCTAATCTTTTTTATGCTTGTCGTTACCAAATGGGTAGAAGTCATTCCGATGGCAGCATTAGTTGCGGTCATGATTATGGTTTCTATTGGGACATTTAGCTGGGGATCTTTGCGAAATATCAAAAAAATACCTCGCAGTGAAACCGCAGTCATGTTGACAACAGTCGTAATTACGGTGTTTTCCCATAATTTGGCTATGGGGGTTGTTGCGGGGATTGCCCTCAATGCCGTTTTGTTTGCTCGAAAATTAGCGGATTTGGTTTTTGTTGATTCTTTGCTGAGTGCCGACGGGAATCATCGCATTTATAGTGTGGCTGGCCAAATTTTCTTTGTTTCTGTTAATCATTTCCTTAAGGCATTTGACTTTCAAGAAGATCTAGAATCGGTCAAGATTGATTTGACCCATGCTCATTTATGGGATCAGTCTGCGATCGCGGCGATTGATAAAGTGGTTTTAAATTTCCGCCGTAAAGGTGCGGAAGTGAATTTAGTAGGTCTAAACGAAGCTAGTGCCACTTTGATTGATAAGCTTGCTGTTCATGATAAGGCTGGGGAGTTACATGATTTGACTAGTCATTAGGAAGTTAAAAGAGCAAGATCTCAGATTGCTGTTTTGTCATTTGGCTAGAATATAAATAATTTAACCTTTGATATAGTTATGAATCAACCTAGTAGCACAACTCCTCTATCATTCCCCAAAGCGATCGCCGATACCAATGCTTTGATCGCCAAAATTGCTGACAACCAACTAAATGAAACAGAAATTGAGTCGGGAGTTACTTTTTTTGTTAAAACCCTTGAAGGAGCCAGAGGTTTTTTTGTTGCCTATCTTACTGGTGAATTTGAGGTATTAGACAATCCTTCGACCGGAGTCATCAAAGGATTACAATCCTCACCAGAACTTGTGAGTGATTTGTTGGTCAAAAATCTGGCGATGTGCACTGCTGTGGGTTTATTTCACCGTCGCAGCGGCGATCTTCAAGGAGCATCAGGTTCGGATAAGGTGCAAGATCGCACAATTAATCTGATTCAAAAATTAAATTCTGAGCTAGTTGCCCAAAAACTTCAAGAGCTAACAGCCACTATCGATAATCAATCAGATAGTTATCAAAGATTTCTAGCTGGTCAAAAGTATGATGATGAACAAAAAGCCGAGATTAAAAAAATAATTGCTTTGAGTAATTCCTAGTAACGCCTTAGTAGATATTACTCTTGGCTTCAAAAGCAATCCCCTCATCAATAAAATTCGGGCAACTAGTCCGAATTCGAGCCGCTTCTGTACTCGTGACATAAATATAGGTCCCTGATATGTCAGAATTTTGAAAACGATAAAATGGGTTTGCAATGCCCGTTCCTGGACCATAGACATAAAAAGCAATCCCTTCATCATTAAAAGCGCTAGCTAAATCAGCATCTGCATTGATATAATCGCGTTCTGCTTCTGCAATATATAGATATGTCCCTGGATGTTTAATGCTTTGAAAACGATACAAAGGAACTAAGTTATTGTCTGGAGTAACTGCTGCTTTAAACGCAATGCCTTCGTCATTAAAGATCGGAAAATTGTCCCGAATATTATGGGCTTCTTCCTCTGTAACTAATAAATAAGTTCCGGGAATTTCAGAATTTTGGAACCGATAAATAGGAGTATCAAGGGATGCTGAGCGAGAATTTTTCTTAAAGAATACATAGGATAATTTTTCGTTATTAAAGCAGATTTTATTTTTAAAATAATCGTAGGCGATAAGTCTTAAATTTTCATCTATTTGAGACATTACATTCTTTAATTGCTCTATTTGCTCATCAGTCCAATCGTCATCTTGTATTTCCAATAAAGAACCTGTATTTTTATCACAAAATGAAGCATTAAATTTACTGAGCAAATATTGATTTACATGCCTAATTCCCGGCTTTAACTTCAACAACTCTTTTTCATTAAGTTGAAATTTGTTCCCTTGTAGTTTATGTAAACAAGCAGTATCTTGGTTGCGCCGCAAACAATTTATCTCCTCATTAATAAAGAAAGGTTGTTCTTGATTGATATAGGAAATCAATCTAGTTGCTTGATCCGATATGGACTTATTAGATTTGAAAAAAGCTAAATTCGAAAAATCATTAACCCCAATTAGTTCTAAAAAAAATCCAACCGGCCCATTCTTATGTTTTAATGAGTCACGAAAAGAATAAAATTCGGCTTCAGGAAAAACAGCCTCTATGGTTTCTATTTTAGTTATAATTCTGCTTTTATCAGTGTTTGAGGTTAAATTCAAGTCCTCAATGCAGTAACCATTTTTTACTGTTTCCATGATCATGCTATTAATAGCAGAAAAGGGAGATCTTATAACAGTAATTATGCGTAGGCTATAACCAAATAAATCGATTTTTGTTTTTATTTTCTCAAGCTCTGCCTGAGAAAGTTCTGATATATCTTCTCCTGAGATTATGATTTTTTCGTAGTTTTGTTCTAATATTTGATTTAATTGTTCTTCATACCTGCTATTCGCCTCTTGAGAATCAACTCCCCAAATCATATTCATATGATATTGTTCTGGCTTACTAGTAAATAAGCTATAAAAGGGGATTGAATGGTTATTAATAACTCTATTATCTAAGTGAAATATAGGATAATAAAATCCTTGCTCTGCTAATTTATCTTGATTTATGGCACAAGTTTCTTGAATTGATGTCGTTGCTGTTTTGTGAAAGCCTGCATGAATTATAATTTGTTTCATTAACGCCTTTTTGCCGATCCAATAAGTATTTATTTAAAAATATCGTAAAAGAAGACAAAAAGACATAATTTAATTACGTTTAATTAAGTCATCTAACGACCTAATTAACTCAGCACTAGCATTAGTCCAAGAACGTTTTTCTACAGAGATCGCCGCGGCTTGAGAGAGTCTTGTCAATTCAGCGGGATTGGCAAGCAGTTGCTGAAATTCTGCGATCGCGGAATTTGTAAAAGAAACTCCCGGCTCCTCAGATATCATTAAACCATTGCTGTGATGTTCTACCACTTCGGCGATCGCGCCAACATTAGAGCAAAGAACCACTACGCCTAGACGCATAGCTTCGAGAATAGTCAGCGGTAAACCTTCCCAATAGGAAGGCAAGACTAGAATATCTGCCCATTCATATAGTTCTGTAATTGCTTCATTTGTGAACACAGGAGGTTCGATAAACTCGGCAATTTCTTGGAGTGGATCTTCAGCATCTTTTTCTCGCAAAACATTTTTGCCAACCAAACGCCAATCAATAGGTAATTCCAGCTTTTGAGATCGCGTTACTAGCTCCAGTAAACGGTCCAAGCCCTTCTGGCGATCAAGACGACCCAAAAACAAAACTCGCAATTTCCCAGTAAAGCCCCTAGTGCTCCTGCGAGACATGATTTGCTCTACCGTTGTTAATGCTAAAGGATAACCGCAAGCATTAGGAATCGTGATAATCTTCTCCTCGGGAACTCCCGCCCCATGACACCAATCAGCCATATTTTGGGAACAGGGAATCACATAATCATAGGCATGTTCATAACCTAAAGTAAGATAACTATGCCCTACAGTACGATTCCACTCACTGAGATCATGGACATGGAGCGAAGTAACGGTTGTCACCCCAGAGCGTTTTAGTAAAGCCATTACAGAATTGGCTGTAGAACTATGGAAGTTCACTGCAACATCTAACCAAGATAACAAACCCTTCGCTGCTAGTTTTTCTGCTTCTACTGACCAACTATCATTTTTCGAGCCCATATATTTTTGTCCTAGCCAAGGATGCATTGAGGCTTCATGATAAAAATTGACGGTGGCAAAAATTTGTGCCCAGGGCGGTAACTTTTGCATACGTGAGCCGAAAACAAAGAGATGAACTAGCCATCCTGCTTCCTTAAAGGCATGGGCAATATTAAGAGCTACTTTTTCTACTCCTCCAAATTCCACAATAGAAAGAATAAAACCAATATGCTTTTCTCCATCATTCGTTAATTTGGGATAAGCCGTACCGCAATTCAAGGCCAAACGAAGATCATTGAACATGCGAGAACGAGGGGGCAAATAATTATCATGCCAATCCCAAGAATCATTAGTAGTTTGTTGCAGCAAGTCACAACGCAAACTCCGAAAAATGGCTAGAAGTTTAGATAAGGCTTCTCCCTTGGGCAATGCGGGGATTACCGATTGGGGTAATTTGATTTCTAGCCCAAAAACCTTAGGCAAAGGGTCAAGCATCAGCAGATTGAGAATCCAGTTATCTTCTTGGTTCGACAAAGATTGATCCATAACTTCCACTGTTGTCATAATCAGATGATTATCTTGATCTAGTCTAAACACTGACGGTTGAGGTTCTTTGTTCAGAAAGATCGTTTCTGATTCTAAATTAGCTTCTAAGGTTAAACTCGCAAAATTACTTTGATTAAGGGCATTTTCCAGTTGCCAAAATCCCCAATGACTCAATCCTTGCTCTTGCAGAATTTCTAGGACTTTACTACTCGTAAAAACCAAAAAATGAGAACGATGATAGCGAAAAGGCATTGACTGCCCGCGATTATAATAATCTTGCCATTCGAGTATGCTGAGAGAGCGCCCTGCCACCACAGGATCACTAGTGAGCATAACTTGCCCTGTATCCTGAGCAAAAATTGCGTAACGAGGTGCTTCTTGATGTTCCCAGCTCAATAATTGGCGATGACTAAATAAATTGCGATGTTTCCGCCGCATATAATGTAGAATCGCGGCTCCATCACGATGGGAATCACTCAACATACTCTCAAAACGCTTGCGATACTGAAATCCCGATTCTGGCAAATGCTGACCCTGATATCCGGCTGCGATCGCCTGCCACCAAAACTCCCAATCCTCAAAGCCCAAGGTCATCGACTCATCATAACGGCAGCCTTGCTCAAAGACCTCCCGCCGTATCATGCTGCCCGCTTCACAGGTATTAAATCTGAGGTGACGCAGTTTAGAATAGGCTCCTCGATAATCAAAATCTTCTCCTTCCTCTTTGCCAAACATATCGATCGTCGGATAAACCCAACCAACTTTTGAGTCATTCTGCAAAATATGAAATGAGCGCTCTATCGTATGGGGTGAAATCCGATTATCCGCATCAAGCAAGTAAATTGCCTCCACGGAATTCCAAGTTTGCAAAACAAAGTCGATTCCGGTATTTCTCGCCGCACTTAATCCTCCATTAGGACGATATAGATAGGTAATTTGTTCAGGATAGGCTAAAGCAAACTCACGACAAACTTGATCTGTTTCTTTAAATTTACAACCATCATTCACTAGCACAATTACAAAAGGCAATTCTGTTTCTTGAGCGATCGCACAAGTAATCGCCTCAGCAACTAATACACTATGCTTAAAGACTGGGATGACAATCGCGATCTGAGGGCTGACAATCTGAGAACCTAGAGTTCTTTCCCTTAGGGGAATTTCTGGATTAGCAAGCATCATTAGTATTTCCTAAATTCAATTTAAAACTAGTCCTCGTTCCTTGTGGAACCCAGTATCCGAGACCTCAGGCAAACTCCGAGCAACAAAATCTAAGTAAAAATTCAACCAACAAGCATCAGCATAAACAGGCATACTATTAGCAGCCAATCTAGTCGCGATCACAATATGACAAGAATCCTTGAGCGAACTAGTTAGAGACACCGAAATTTGTCTAGGAGTATTGGCTTCGACGCCAACCCAACCAGAACTAGCTAAAACAAAATCTTCTCTCAAGCCATTTTCCGGTTTGCTATCCCGACTCATCAGGACTAAAGCATATTCAATTAAATCAGCTTCAGCATGTTCTGTCATAACTGTCGCCGTCACAGAATTTGCCCTCCCAGGAAAACAAAAAGGCAGCATCGCGATCGTCGGACTACCATCAGGACGAGGCCGAGTAAGAATTTTGGCTCCATGATCAATCACCTGAATATAAGGAACCTCATCATTGGGCAAATTAGGAGTTACTTCCTTAACTGCTGCCATAGCCCCTTGACCCAAATAGCCTAAAGTTGTGGACTCATAATCTAGAGAATTATTATTTGAGGCGATTAGATAAGGACTAGTAACCTTTCTTGTCCCCGGTAAACCATGCCAAATCCGCAGAGCCAGACTATGCTCTAGGGGCACCCTATTATCCTGAACTTGAACTTCGGTAATAGTCTGTCGAGAGCCCAACGCCAGAGTCGGAGCCTCACCGAGCTCAGTATGCCATTGCATAATCAATTCCACATCGCGCTTTCTTCCTGGAGCAATTTGAGGAAGATCTAAGCTTAGCCAGCCATCAGACAATTCCTGATAAGGAACTTGCCAAGTCACAAAACAATTTTCATCCTCACAAGCTTTTAACTGAACTTGTAAATAACCAGTTGCGCGATCATCTTTTTTTGCGATACAAAGTTCTATAACTGCTAGACCTCTTGAGGAAACAGGTAATAATTGTCTTAGGAACTGAGTCTTAGAAGATTCTGTCGTCGTAATATGCTCTTCTTTGAGAGGTTGATTCTCAAAAACTAGCTCTAAAGCAGGCAGCTTTGCCAGACTCAAATAGTCTTCAACCACAGCGAAAGCATTTTGCACATTTTCATGCAGCGTTCTAAGTTGCAAATATTGCCGTTGCAAGGTTCCCATTCTCTGTGCGATCGCATGATTCTGTCGAGCCATTTGCCCATACATCTGCTGCCAAAAATCACTAGTCAATAATGCAATATCCTGCTCCACATCAAATTTGAGTAAAGTAGGCACAGATAGTTGAAGACTTCTTTGTGACCACCAAGATATCAATTCTTGAAGTTCTTCTTGCGCCAATTCAGAAAAACTTAAAAGTCCTAGAAAAAAATTGGGTGCTAGCTGCATTTCAACAGGATTGAAATTGCTATTTGTTGTTTCTTCAAAAACGTCAATTTTGCCCTGTTGAGACAGTAAGTTATAACTAAATTTATAAATATTTATCTCATCAGGTAAATTAAAATTTTCGCTAAAAAACCAGCTATCTTTTTCCGAGATAATAAGCTTTGTCGAAGTTGAATAAAGATCTTGCAATAAAAGTTGATTGGTAATTAATTTCATTGGTTAGTTAATGATTTACTTGTAAACCTGTTCCCTGTTCTCTAATGGCAACGCCTGATCATAAATCCTAGTATGTTCTAAAGCACTTTCTTCTATGGACAAGCGAGGCTGAATATTCTTGACTAATTTGTCCCATAATTTACGATTAGAAGCAGATTCTTTGATCGTATCGGCTAAGCTAATGGCATCTCTAGCTTTAAAATGTAAACCATTAATATTATGAGCTACTTTCTCGGCCATTCCCCCTATATCACTACAAATAATCGGACGCTTGTGCATAAAAACTTCTTGAATGACTAAAGGAGAATTTTCCCACCATACAGAGGGAACAATTGCCCAATCAATTAACTTCATCAGATTGCCCATATCCTCTTGTTTATATTCGCCATGGTAGGTCACAATATCAGGATATTTTTCCAAAAATTCGGTAAATTTAGCTGCGAATTCCGGAAATCCCCGAGCAATATTGCCAAATAATTCAATTTTAAAATCAGTAAAATCATTTTTTACCAAATAATCCACAGCTTCTAAAATTAGGAACACACCTTTATAAGGATTAATTTGACCAAAAAAGCCAAAGGCATGGCGCTTATATCGAGACTTCTTCTGGCGATAGGGAGCTGGCTGCTGAAGTTTTCTGCCATTTTCTAAAACCTGCATTTTTGTTTGAGGAATTCCCCAGTCAACAAAACGTTTAGCTAAGAAATGACTCGGAGAAATAAACTGATCGACTAATCTGAGATGATTTTTAATAAATTCTTCCCGCATTTTAAATTTCTGTGGAGAATGTTCCGGAAAACAGCGATGACAACGTTCTGGGCTGGCATATTCGCAAAGTTCTTCATTATCCTTCCGGACCATCTGTCCATCACGAAGACACATCAAGATAAATTCGTGGAGCGTAAAAACTATTTTCACCTCAGGCAAAGTTTGCCTGGCAATTTGAATTGCTTCTACTCCCAATCGAATCGTGTGGTGAAAATGAATCACATCGGGTTTGAGTTCTTTTAGAAAATTTTTAAAATCAAGATACATGAAGTTAAGCAACTTCTGTGACTGATAAAAATAATCAAAATCTCCCCCCCAAAATAAAGTCTCGTTAGGAGAATCTCCTAGAATTTGAAAGGGAGTATCGGCATGGGTTTCCCGATTCTCAGCCACCGTTCCAGCTAAGAAAAAGGGCTGATAATGGGTGTGGTCTCGAAGGGCCTGAAACAAATCATAGGCAAAAATTTCGGCTCCTCCAGGGGAAAAATGGGGATGATTATGGGCAAAAATTAAAACCTTTTTAGTTTTTGTAATTGATCTTCTTTGTTCTGCACTATTAATAGGCAAAGCATTCTTATTTGCAAACTGGGTGATGAATTTTGTGTACCTACTTAGAACCATGAGCTTAGAACAAATTTAATAAATTAAAAAAATCTGTGAAAACGATTTGTTATTGAGCATCGTTGATCAATTTGCCGATCTGTTCCCCCCATTTGAGATCGTGCAAATAACCATTTAAATACCAAGCAAGACTACAGTTATAACCTTTGTGAAGATGGATCGATTGGCGTTCAAGATGGTACAAACTAGCATCGGCAAAATACCAACTTTCGTAACCTAAAGCTGCACATTTTAGGCAAAGATCTGAGTCGTCAAAGTAACCGATAATATAGTCTGTTGTAAGTCCGCTGACTTGCTCATATAAATCTTTTTCTATCATCAAGCAAGCGCCGCTCACAGCTGGGACAGCTCTAGTTTTTTGGGCAAGCTCATAGTTCTCGGGCAGACCTTTGTAGTAATGTAGAACATTCGGGAAAGGGAACCCAGTTTCTTCAAAGAATAATCCTGCATGTTGTAGAGAATTATCTTCATAGAGAAGTTTTGCCCCCAAGATGCCAATTTTTGGAGAACTATCGTAAAAATTGGCCATTTGCAAAGCCCAGCCATCATTTTTGGGAAATACATCGGAATTTAATAGTAATAAATACTTTCCTCTAGCTTGAGATGCCCCTGCATTATTGGCCGAGGCATAACCGCTATTGGTTTCCATAATAATGAGGGTTACCGATAAATCGTAGAGCAGGCAATGATCCTGCAAAAAGCCCCGGACCTCCGATTCTTGCTCAGGAGAGTCGAGCACATAAATCAGTTCACACTGTTTCATTGTGGGATCGTTTGCGATCGCAGCTAATTGTACTTTCAGAAAATCTAATCGACGATAGAGAGGAATAATAATTGAAACTAATGGGGTTTCTATAAGCTCACCAATGACCGTGATATCTTTAATTTTTACTTGGGCCATCAACAGTTGCTGCAATTGAAAAGCCGTGGGCGCAATATGCTGCTCCAGCATTTCTGTGGAGATTTTATTCGGTTCGGCAATTTGAATTACTTTTGCCATTGCCATGGCCAGATCTTTTTGTTTTGCTTCGGGAACAATTTCAACTTCAATATCGCCTTTAAGCTTGACTAGAAAGCGAAAACTATGAATTTCAGGCCATTTTTTCATTGCTTCGCCAATATCTTGAGGAATTTGAGCCCGGAGAGCAAATCCCAAACTTCCCTGGAAATCATCATCAGTATTGGTCAAAAAGTTATGATTATCTTGTCGTTCCAGAGTCAAAATATCTTGTTTCGGCAAATCCCAGGCAAATCCTAGAGAAGAAATTACCCTAATACTCTTAAGCATTTCATAGTCATCTTTTAGCCATCCACTCATAAACAAATTTTTATGATCTGGATAAATGATGTTATCAATAGCGATTTTGAAGGGAATATTAAAATCAATAATATTTTCCGTTCTAATATCCAAAAAATATTGTAATTTATTCAATAAGTTATTAACATCTTCTTGAATATGAGAATTTGCAATCCTAATCAAAAAGTTACTAATTTTTTCTCTTACTAAATGCTTTTGTTTTTCTGTTTTTGTGCGGAAATGTTCAATTATTTCCAGATTAAAAGCCTTTTTAGTTGTAAAATTTTGTGTGGTAACTAACTGATTTTCATTATTTAGATAGATGCGACAGTGTTGATTTAGTTTCGCATAACTATCTTTGGCAAAGCAGGCAATCCCAATTATTTGGTCAGGAGAAAGATGGAAGAATTTAGCTCTAGTGATCAGATATTCATTGCCATCAGTCACTAAGATATCAACATCTTCTTTTATTGAAAAATTATCATCTATAGATGCTTCTAGATAAAGCATACTAGTGTTTAACCAATAACCATAATTCAAATCTAAAATATATTTGGTCTTAGTCTCATCACATCGCTTTTGAAACTCATCCAGGCTTCTTATGGAGTTTTGGATTTGTCTAAATAAGGAGTTGATATCTAAATCATTGAGCTTCTCAATTCTTAATTTAGGTTGCTTATTAATTTTAGGGGCAACGGGATCTGTTGCCTTACTATTGAGCCAAAAACTTGGCCCTTTTTCCAAAACCTGATTGGAGTATAAAGGAGCATCGGCTCTTTCCTGCTTATTTTTTTGATAAACAGCTTGAGTCAATTTCTCTTCGACTTCAAGCCAATCGGGATTTTGTTCTTGGACATAAATATAGGCTGTTATCGCTTCATCCCATCTTTGTTGCTCAGCAAAAGCTTGAGCTTGGACATAATTTAAATAATAATAATCAGGATAATATTTTAGACCCTGCTTGGCTACTTCGATAGCTTTTTTTAGGCCCTCATTTTGTAATAACTCGCGGGCAAAATTAAAATAGCACCAATCTGGCTGTCTAGGATTCAGCTCGAAAGCCTTTTGATATAACTTAATCGTATTCTCAGTGTCTTTTATTTGCGCAGAGACTAATGCTCTTGCTCTATATATTTCATCAGATTGAGGATAGATTTTCTCTGCTTTTAAGCCAATTTCTATGGCCAAATCGAAATTACTAACCTGTCCCAACAAAGTAATTAAATTCCCGTAAACCCAGTCTGGTTGAGCTTCTTCTAGTTCAACAGATTTTAAATATAAAGTGATGG
The DNA here is from genome assembly GCF_000332055.1 of Xenococcus sp. PCC 7305. Taxonomy (GTDB): domain Bacteria; phylum Cyanobacteriota; class Cyanobacteriia; order Cyanobacteriales; family Xenococcaceae; genus Xenococcus. The sequence goes on from NZ_ALVZ01000154.1 coordinate 29,840, forward strand.
CCGCTTCTGTTTCTCCTTCTTTATGTTTGGCTACGGCTTGGGCTTGAAAGTTGTTGGCTATGTTATCCGCTAGATCCTCTGATGGAGTTTCATCGACTTTTTTGCTATTTTCCGTAGCCAGATTGATTTTGTCCTGAATCCCTGGCAAATCAGGTTGAATCTGAGCTGCTTTAGTGAAATAAGAGATGGCTTCAGCCCAATTTTCTACCCCAGAAAATGCGGCGGCGAGATGATAATTTAGCCAGGCCGATTCGCTATGAAATTCCAGTCCTGCCTGACCAATTGTGATCGCCTGAGACAACTGATGTTTGCTAGCCAACATTTCTACCAGGGAAGAATATATCCAATCCGGTTGGGCTGGGTTGATTTTGATTGAGCTTAAATAATAATCAATACTCTTGTCCCAATCATCTTTGCGGTTAAAGGCTAATCCTAATGCTCGATATATTTCATCTGAGTTAGGATATTTAGCTAAAGCTTTTTCCTGTAGACTTAATGCTTCTTCTAGTCTATCTATCTGAACTAATAAGGTAATAATATTGCTATAAACCCAATCTGGTTGATTTTCTTCGAGTTGTAGAGACTCTAAATATAAAACAATAGCTGCTTCGATTTCCCCTGCTTGATGTTTGGCGATCGCTTGCTGGTATAGATTATGCAGTTCTTCTTCTAAGGATTTTTCATTCGCTTTCTTGATGTTTTCATTAGCTAGATTAATTTTATTTTGAATATTGGGCAAATCAGGCTGAAGTTGAGCTGCCTGACTGTAATAGGAGATTGCCTCATACCAGTTATCCACCCCAGAAAATGCGGCGGCAAGATGGTAATTTAGCCAAGCAGATTCACCATGAAATTCCAATCCGGCTTCCCCAATCGCGATCGCCTGGGTCAACTGATTTGTCGCCACCAACATTTCTACCAGGGAAGAGTAGACCCAATCTGGTTGCTGTGGTTGAATTTTTAATGAGGTTAAATAACAATCGATACTTTTGGCAAAATCACCCTGCCGATTAAACGCTAATCCTAATGCCCGATGAATTTCATCTGAATCAGCATGTTTGGCTAAGGCTTTCTCTTGTAGACTTAATGCTTCTTCTAGTCTATTTGCCTGAACCAGTAAGGTAATAATATTGCCATAAATCCAATCTGGTTGATTCTCTTGGAGTTGTAGAGATTCTAAATATAAAACAATCGCTGCTTCTGTTTCTCCTGCTTGATGTTTCGCGATCGCTTGAGCAGACACCTCAGGCAGTTTCTCTTCTAATGATGTTTTTTTGGCTAATGTTTCCTCGGCTTTTTTGATATTTTCATTAGCTAGGTTAATTTTATCTTGAATTCTCGGTAAATCAGGCTGAATCTTGGCCGCTTGACTATAGTAGGAGATTGCCTCAAGCCAGTTTTCTACCCCAGCAAATGCCTCTGCAAGATGATAATTTAGCCAAGGGGATTCATTCTGAAATTCTAATCCTTCTTGACCAATGGCGATCGCCTGAGTCAACTGATTTGTCGCCACCAACATTTCTACTAGGGAAGAGTAGACCCAATCTGGTTGCTGTGGTTGAATTTTTAATGAGTTTGAATAACAATCGATACTTTTTGCAAAATCACCCTGCCGATTAAAAGCTAATCCTAATGCTCGATAAATTTCATCTGAATCGGAATATTTGGCTAAAGCTTTTTCTTGTAAACTTAATGCTTCCTCTAGTCTGTCTGCCTGAACCAGTAAGGTAATAATATTGCCATAAATCCAATCTGGTTGATCTGCTTCGAGCTGTAGAGATTCTAAATATAAAACAATGGCTGCCTCTATTTCCCCTGCTTTATGTTTTGCGATCGCCTGGTTTTGTATCGATTTAAATTCTGGAAGGGCATCTTGCTGTTTGAATTGAGTAACCATTAATTTTTCTATTTTTTATCTTAATAGATGTATAAATATTTTATATATTGGCTTTTTGATAAGATAGTTACATCATGTCTGATCATTTTTGCAAGGGGATAATTACTGTATAAAAGCAAACACTTTCTTCGGTTAAGTTTAATATCGTATTGTTTATCTGTACTGTAAGTAATTATCTGGTTATTGCGTAATACTAAGTCGCGTTCTAAAGTGTAATGGGAGCATCTCGCGCCAAGAGGTGCGACCCCGCGGAATTGGAAATCCGCAAGGGAACGCGCACCTAGCAAAGACGCAAAGGGAATTAAAAATCATCTTACGTCTATGAACGCAAGTTAGTATAATTT
>NZ_ALVZ01000155.1 GCF_000332055.1 Xenococcus sp. PCC 7305
GATATTGTTATGAGTCGTTGAAAAATTGAGCTGCTATCTGAGGGTTATAGCAATTTGCGATCACAAACTTTTCTGCTACTTCTCTTATTTCAGAACTGTTTTTCTCCCAATCATTCCAAGGTAAGCTCAGCTGCCCAGGCGATCTTTTCTTCTTCCCTCTTGCTTTCAAGACTTTAGGCAATAATTTACTTCCCCAGTGATAACGATTTTCTGACTTAGGCTTCGGCTTATATCTGCGACAAAACTTCCGATATTTAGCAGCACATTCATCCAAAGATTTCCCCAAAGACAAAAATGCAGGATGCCATTGAGTTATCCCATCATCACCTAACCTGTCATGAACACCATAGTTGGAAAAATCATAGAAAAAACCTTGTTGCATATTGGCCGCTTTAGGATTGGCATGGATATAACGTAGAGTGTTTAAGGCTCTTTGATAATCTGTGTTCTCGAAACCGCTGCTATGATATCGCTTTTCCCAAAAATGTCCTGTTCGATTGAGCATCCGATTAAAACACATGGCAGTGTACCAGTTGAGCCAATGCATAATTCGTGGCAAATCTTCTGGTTGTTTCGGCTCTAGCAAATAATGAACATGGTTGCTCATAATGCATAGAGCATAGAGTTTAAAGTTAAACTTTTCTTTTGATTTTTTCAAGGAGTATAAAAACACCTCGCGGCAATCAGGTTGAATTAACTTAAATTCTCGGTTATTGCAACGAACTGTGACATGATAGCAGTAATTAGATTTGAGATTGCGAGGTTGTCGAGGCATCTTTTCAGTTATCAAAAAATCAAAATGATAACTTGATTGTGATCTCTCAAAATTGATTTCTATAATGGAATTTCAATCACTTGAGACATATATTTAGGACTTACGCAGATGTCCCATAGGTTGTAGCGCAAGATATTTTAGAGGTATGTTTTTGATAAATTACAATTCCTATCTAGGACATTAAACAACTACCAAGACAATCCCCAATTTTCCGACTTATTAGTTAATCCTTACGCAAGGGGTTTGGGGGCGGCGCCCCGGCCCCAATGGGGGGTCTGGGGGGCTAGTCCCCCAGAGGCATTTATGGCTTTGATCGGTAATTTACAGAATAACAATATTTCATTTTTTGTAAGTTCTAATATGAATAAACATTTTCTCGACTGAAAGCTTCATCACTTAAGCTAGGAGTATTAATATCTTTAGGTAATTTCATTGTCCATTGTTGAAATTCTTCAGCCCTTTCTTCATTAGAAATTTTTTGTTTTAAATCATTGTCTTGTTGATTTTCTTCGGATTGCAACTTAATTATGGCAAAAAAATCGGATAATTTAATTAATTGCTCTTCGCTTAATTTATCTATTTCTTGTTTAAGCTTTTCTCGTAGCATTTAGCTGTTTTAAGATTTAAAGATAGTATTGTACAATTGTAGCTTGAAAAGACTGGCTAAAAGCTGACACTTCGCGATCGCACAAAATTAATACCAAATAAATAATGTTCACGATGAATCATGGTGGTAGGGGCGAATGGCCATTCGCCCCTACAGAATCATGTGTTGTATTTCTATTTTAAATTGGTGTAATTTCCCTAATTTCAGATCATCAACGTTGGTATCACGCGTTAGAATTAACCAGTGATATTTTTATAAGTAAAAGTCTTGGCATAAAAAAATGAGGAAGACATTGATGTCCACCTCACTGTTACGGAATAAACCTTAATCGAAAATCATTGACTGCCAATTTTCCTGCATTCGAGGGCGACGCGAAGCTAGTGACGCCACGTGCAAGTCAAAAGTCAAAAGTCTTTAACATCAAGCTTTTGAGCTGTTCGGCATAGTGATTTTATTTATTACTGATGCTCACTAGCACTTTAGTGCAAGCAATTTTCCCCCATTCGAGGGCAAGCAATTTTCAATTCTAAACTTAGCCCCCAGCAACAGCCGGAACAATACTGACCTCATCTCCATCTGTCAAAGGAGTATCAGTATTCTGAAGGAACCGAATGTCCTCGCTATTAACATAGAGATTCAAAAAGCGACGAGGTTTTCCTGTTTCATCACAGATACGAGCCTTGATCCCAGGGCAATCATTTTCCAAAGAATCAATCAACTCATCAATATTGCTACCCGTGCATTCGATCGCAGCCTTATTGTCAGTGAATTTTTGTAAGGGAGTGGGAATTAATACTTTAACAGTCATTTTTCAGTTATCCTCCTTCTAGGAGGTAGTCAGTTTTCAGTGATTAGTTATTTAATGATTAGTGATTAGTTTAGTGAAATATTCCGACTAAACAATAGTTTGTTGCCATTCAAGACGTTCTAAAGTGCGAGAACGTTCTAGGGCGCGCTCGAAGCTATCCAATTTCGGTTCAATAACTAGAGGCTCGCCAATGTAACCTTGAACTGCTTCTTGGGTTTTCAATCCATTACCAGTGATGTAAGCAACAGTGGTTTCTTCGGGATCGATTTTTCCTGCTTCTACCAATTTTTTCAATACAGCAATTGTAGTTCCGCCAGCAGTTTCAGTGAAGATACCTTCAGTTTCAGCTAGCAGCTTCATGCCTTCAACAATTTCGGCATCGGTCACCGATTCAATATTACCGTTGGTTTTCTGGGCAACTTCTAGAGCATAAACTCCATCAGCTGGATTGCCGATCGCGATGGATTTTGCGATCGTATTGGGTTTAACAGGTGTGATAAAGTCTCTACCTTCTTTAAACGCTTGAGCAATCGGTGAACAACCTTCTGCTTGAGCACCACTAAAGCGAACGTTTTTATCTTCGACTAAACCGACTTTGACAAATTCTTGGAAACCTTTATAAATCTTGGTGTAAAGAGAACCAGAAGCGAGAGGTGCCACAACATGATCAGGCAATTTCCAGCCCAGTTGCTCGGCAACTTCAAAACCAAGAGTTTTCGAACCTTCAGAATAGTAAGGACGAAGATTAATATTGACGAATCCCCAACCGTAGGTGTTACCAACTTCAGAACAAAGACGATTTACTTGATCGTAGTTGCCTTTAACGGCCATTAATGTGGGATTGTAAATCAAGGTGCCTAGTACTTTTCCTGCTTCGAGATCAGAAGGAATAAAGACACAGCAATCTAATCCGGCATGGGCTGCGATCGCAGCAGTGGAATTAGCAAGGTTACCAGTACTGGCACAAGAAACAGTAGAAAAACCTAATTCTTTGGCCCGAGTTAAGGCAACAGATACGACTCTGTCCTTAAAACTCAGGGTCGGCATGTTAACGGCATCATTTTTGATGTAAAGATTTTTGAGCCCCAGGCGACGCGCTAAACGATTTGATTTAACAAGAGGAGTCATCCCAGTACCAACATCAATGGGATTCTCACTCTCAACAGGTAAAAAAGCTTTATAACGCCAAATTGAATTGGGTCCTGCTTCGATAGTTTCTCGACTAACTAGAGAGCGAATAACGTCGTAGTCATAGGCCACTTCTAGAGGAGAAAAAGTTTCTTCACAAACATGAAGTGCTTTGAGGGGGTACTTCACACCACCTTCTTTGGAAACCAAGTTAGTGAAAGTACGGGGTTTAGTTGCGATTGCCTGGGTCATAATCTCTGTTTTTATTCCGTTAACAGTTGAAATGAATACTAACACAAGCTAAAAATGAGAGTCAACTATACCCGACTTTTTTTATCGGGATTAAAATTTATCACGGAAATTAACTAATCTTAGACAGAGTTAAATCAAAGAATTTTAAAGCATCTGAATTATTCCTGAGATTTAATGATTTGCTAAAAGATGTTTTTTAGGGGATAAATGATCAACAACGATGAGGGGTAAGGAGTTAGAAGAATTTAGGGAATGAAAAATTCGATTCGTCAACGGGAACAAAAAATCGGTTGGATGCTAGCTATTCCCGCTTTGCTAATTTTGGCTTTAGTGTTCGTTTATCCGATTACCAGAGCTCTCTGGCTGAGCTTTTTTGCGCAAAACCTTAGTACGGAGTTGGTGCCAGTTTTTGCTGGTCTCAGCAATTATGCCCGAATGTTGGGGGATGGGCGTTTTTGGCAAAGTTTAAGCAATACGACGTTTTTTACGACTACTAGTATTATTTTGGAATTGGTATTAGGGATGATTTTTGCCCTAGTTCTCAATCAATCTTTTTTTGGTAGGGGCTTTGTGCGGACAGCGGCCTTAATTCCCTGGGCTTTGCCAACTGCGGTAATGGGCTTGGCTTGGGCTTGGATTTTTAACGATCAATTTGGTGTGGTGAATGATATTTTGCTGCGCTTAGGAATTATTAACGAAGGGATTACTTGGTTAGGGGAGCCAGATTCGGCGATGATTTCCTTGATTGTGGCTGATGTTTGGAAAACAACTCCTTTTATTGCTTTGATTTTGTTGGCAGGTTTGCAATCGATTCCGCGAGATTTGTATGAGGCCCATGCGATCGATGGGGCCAATCCTTGGCAAAGTTTTCGGCAGATAACCTTACCCTTACTAGCTCCGCAAATTCTGATTTCTTTATTGTTTCGCTTTGCCCAATCCTTTGGGATTTTCGATTTAGTCCAAGTCATGACAGGAGGTGGCCCGGCAGGGGGCACAGAGATGGTTTCTATTTATATATATGCGATGGTGCAACGCTATTTGGATTTTGGTTATGGTGCAACGTTGGTTACTGTGACTTTTTTATTGCTCATTGCCGCAGTCGCGATCGTCTCTTGGTTACTTTCGCGAACTCGAATTAATGTTTCAGGGGAGAGATAATTTTAAGGGATAAGGGATAAGGGATAAGGGATAAAGGATGAGGATAATAGCTATCACTATTTATTTAATTTATGAAAAAATCAGAATTCAAAAAACCTTTTGATTGGCAAAAAGTACTGCTGTGGGCAGGTATCATTTTTTTGGTTTTATTTTGCCTTGCTCCTTTGTTATGGCAAATATTGACTTCCTTTAAAACTACTTCTGCGATCGCCAATATTCCAACAATTTATTTGCCCGCATTGGATCAACTAACTTTGGCACATTACTTATCTTTGGGTAGTCAGTTCCTGCGTTACATGCTCAACAGTGCATTTGTATCTTTTGTCTCGACCATAATTTGTTTGTCATTAGGTGCGCCGGCTGCCTATACTCTAGCCAGACTAAAACTTCCAGGTGAAAAAATAATCCTCGCAGCAGTTTTGATTGTGACTCTATTTCCCTATGTGTTGCTATTTTTAAGTTTATTAGAATTAGTCAAATTCTTTGGTTTGGGCAATAATTATCTGGCGCTGATTGTGCCTTATACGGCGATTAATTTACCTTTAACTATTTTAGTTTTACGAAGTTTCTTTCAACAATTACCGAAAGATTTGGAAGATTCGGCCAAAATTGATGGCTATAATACGATTCAAATGTTACTCAAAATTGTTTTGCCCATAACCAGTCCAGCATTGGTGACAACAGGGATTTTAGCTTTTATTTTTTCTTGGAATGAATTCATTTTTGCTCTGACTTTTATTTCCCGAGATTCTTTGCAAACGATTCCCGTTGCTCTTTCCAAAATCGGTGGCTCTAGTGTTTTTGAAATTCCCTACGGCCCGATCGCAGCTGCTACAGTTTTAGGAACTATACCTCTGGTAATTTTAGTCTTGATTTTCCAACAACGGATTGTTCAGGGTATTACTTCTGGGGCAGTTAAGGGATAATTACATGAAGGCAGATGGCAGAGGGCAGATGGCAAATTCTATTAATATTTGATATTTAGTAATTAAAAATTATGGCGCAATTACGTTTAAAAAATTTACGCAAACAATTCGCAACGGATGTCGTTCCGGTTAAGGATATTAGTTTAACGGTTGATGACGGGGAGTTTTTAACTCTTCTGGGGCCATCGGGATGTGGTAAGTCCACTTTGCTGCGCTTAATTGCCGGACTGGAACAACCTACTGCAGGGCGAGTGTTGCTGGGGGAAGAAGATTTAACCTATATTGCTCCAGGCGATCGCAACATGGCAATGGTTTTTCAAAGTTATGCTCTTTATCCTCATATGAGCGTTGCCGAAAATATTGCTGCTTCTCTAAAAATTCGCAAAACTCCTTCAGAAGAAATTAAAACTCGAGTGGGTGCGGTGGCTGAGAATCTAGGACTTTCCCCGTTGCTAAATCGCAAACCGGGACAGCTTTCTGGCGGTCAAAGGCAAAGAGTAGCTCTGGCTCGTGCCCTTGTGAGAAATCCCGAGGTTTTCCTGCTGGATGAACCCCTCAGTAATCTTGATGCTTTATTACGAGAACAGGTCAGAGAAGAACTCAAACAGTTATTTGCTACGCAAAAAAAACCTGTGGTTTATGTGACTCATGATCAAACTGAGGCCATGACCTTATCGACTAAAGTGGTAGTTTTACTTGATGGTCTCATCCAACAATTAGATCCTCCTAGTCGGATTTATTCCCATCCGGCAAATAAGTTTGTCGCGGGATTTGTTGGTAGTCCTCAGATAAATTTATTGACTTTAAACTGTCAGGAGAATAAGGCTATTTTAGGTGACTTTGAGATTCCCATACCTGATATCGCATCGTCACCGGAAATTATAGATTTAGGAATCCGTCCTGAAGATCTCAAATTGGCAACAGATTCAGATCAGGTAATTATTGAGGGTAAAGTTTTTCTGGTGGAGAATTTTGGTCGGGAGCTCTTAGCTAGTATGAAGGTGCGAGGTTCTAATGATATATTACGTGTTTTGATTGAACCTGATCGCAGTTGGGATCAAGAACATCTTAGGGTTGCGGTCAATCTTGCCAAAGTTAATTGGTTTGATGCCAAAACAGGAGACCGGCTTTAGGCATTAAATATAAGTGCCAAGCAGTCTATAAAACCATTAATTAAAACGCAAATCTTATTGATTATGAGCAATTTTTTTTCTATTGATTGACAATTATCCTTTTTGTGATGATTTTAGGAATTAAAGTTGGGAATACTAACTATTAGATTGATTTATTGAAAATAATGTCATCACAATAATCATAAGGATACGTAGTATGGATGCAGTTCTCAGAATAGAAAAAAGAGTTCAAGAAGATATCAAGAAAAATGTCATATTAAATCTAGAAAAGAAACTCAAAGCTAAAGTAACACGAGTTTTGACGGAAATCTTGCAAACTAAAAATTTTCATCATGCCAATCTCAATAATGATGAGAACAATGTCTTTATTTACTATGGTAAAAAGTATTTAGAGAATGGCAATCATATTTGTGTTTCTTTTAGTAAATCCAAAATCATTACATTAGTTGTAGAAAACGACTCGCACCAAAAAACTTTTACAACATCTAATAGCTATAGACATAATGAAATTCAAGAAATAATTAGTAATATAGATTTTTTACAAAAAATGATAGATAAATAAATTTAAATAAACTAGTATTAAATTATTAGAGTATTTTTTACTGCGATGTACTCTGATTTTCGCCCTTAATTACTGTATGTAATGACCAATCAGTAGCACTATTAGGATAATCCAAACGATAATGACCGCCTCGACTTTCCGTGCGAAATAGGGCACTTTTTAGAATCAAATTGGCAATATCTATAAGATTTAGGGTTTCGGTATAAATTCTCAAATGCTCTTCAGTATTCGGCTCAGCAAATTGAATCTGTTCTGGGGGAGACAAATCCAAAATATATTCACTCCAATCAAGAGTGATTAATTCTTGATGCCAAGCATCAATTTGCGCGATCGCATCTTCCATAACTTCCTGACTGCGACAAATTCCTGCACTTTTCCATACCAGCTTAGGCAATTGTTCACGGATATCTTTGACAGTATCAATAGCAATATTAGTTGCCTCAACTGTGAGCCATTTTGGTTCTATTGGCCTAACAGGTGATGAAATATCTAACTGAGATAATTGTCCTGCATAGACGATACATTCTAGTAGAGAATTACTCGCTAAACGATTGGCTCCATGAACTCCTGTACTCGCAGTTTCTCCTACTGCATATAAACCCTGGATAGAAGTTTGATTGTTCGTATCCACCGCAATTCCCCCCATCCAATAATGAGCAGCAGGAGCGACAGGTATGGGTTCTGTGAACAGATCTACACCCCATTTTTGACAAACGCGAATAATATTGGGAAAGCGATAGCGAATTTTGGCTTCTGGAATTACGCTCAGATCTAGATAAACATTACTGTCTCCAGCTTTTTGCAAATGGGTAAAAATCGCCCGACTCACTACGTCTCTGGGGGCCAATTCTCCATCAGGATGATAATCAAAGGCAAAACGCTTGCCTGCTTTGTCTACTAAATGAGCCCCTTCGCCTCTCACAGCTTCGCTAATTAAAAATCTTGGTGCACCAGGTTTGGTTAGGGCAGTGGGATGAAACTGCACAAATTCGGCGTCGCGTATTTTTGCCCCACTACGCCAGGCGATCGCAACACCATCTCCGGTACTAACTTGAGGATTTGTGGTTTGGGAAAAAACCTGTCCCCCTCCGCCTGTTGCTAGAACTACGGCACCTGAACTAATCCAAGTAATTTTATTTTTGTGGAGAATACTAAGTCCTTGGCATATTTCTTCCTGGAGCCATAAATTCAAAGCAAAGGCTTGGGATAAAACAGTAATATTAGAGCGTTGTACAACCTGTTCTGTAAGAATGCTCACGATCGCACGTCCTGTAGTGTCGGCGGCATGAAGCACTCTTGGGCGAGAATGGGCAGCTTCGAGAGTCATTGCCAACTGCTCGTTTTTGCGGTCAAAGGCGACACCCATCTCCAGCAAGGATTGAATCGAACTAGCGCCATGTTCTACGAGAAATTGTACCGCCTCGCGATCGCATAAACCTGCCCCAGCCTTTAAAGTATCCTCTAGATGTAGCAAAGGAGAATCTTCTCGATGAATTGCTGCGGCAATACCTCCTTGAGCCCAATCACTAGCCCCTGTTTGCAACTTTGCTTTGGTAATCAAACCTACACGGTAATGAGCAGGTAAACACAAAGCAGAATATAGTCCCGCAGCACCAGAGCCTATGACCACTACATCGAAATTAGAGTAATCTTTCTCTTTAGACATATCTGTAAAATACAATTTACTAATTCTACCTCTTTCGGGTTTTCCCTAACATCTAAAACCCAATACCTAGAACCTTTATCAATCTGGGAATAATAAAGAGAACGAATTATTTAATATTTATTATGCAATCTAATCCAGAACTGAGTTTAAAAGACAAGAAATATCTTGAATCAAGGAAAAATCCACGCCTAGACGTAGATTTAGAGACTTCTATTGAATTTCGGCTTCAAAATGACGATTATCAAAAATTACATGAAGCTTTTATTATAGATATTTCTGCTGGCGGCTGCGGAATCAAAACAATTAATCAGGACGCTAAGCCAATTAGAGAAAATACTATTTGTTACATCAGTGATCCAGAGACCCGTCATATTCTGACTAAAACCAGAATTGTCTGGGTCCAGGAAACAACAAATAATGCGTTTAGAATTGGACTTGAATATATAGATTAGAAACTGGCAAATGTTAACAGTTGACTGATGAGGGATAACTGATGATTGTTAACTGTTAACTGAATTAATAATGGTTGCCTACTTTCCGATGATGCACAGCAGTCAAGCCGTCAGGATTAGAAACTCGGCCTGCGGTTACTTTACTATAGACAATCCAGTGATCACTACATTCCATGCGGGTCACAACTTCACATTCAATATAGGCTAGAGCATCGGTTAAAATTGGTGAACCATTGGCTGCTGTTTGAGTATCTATTCCCGCAAAGCGATTTGCCCCAGGTTTAAAACGTTTGAGGAAATGTTTCATTAAGCCTTGATATTTCCCTTCTTCGAGGACATTTAAAACAAAGCGATCGCCAACCTGCATTAAAGATTCGATCGCGCGATCTTTCGCTACTGCGATCGTAAAACCAGGGGGTTCAAAACTGGCCTGGGACACCCAAGAAGCCAGCATGGCACTGCTGACCTGATCTTTGGTAGCGGTTATGATATAGAGCCCACCGCTAATTCTGCCGATCGCCTTATCCAAATCGCTATCGAGGGATTTCATCTGTTTGACAAGTTTGTCCCGGGTCAGAATTTGACCTAAATCTGTACCAGACTCTTCGCATAATTGATAAGTTGCTTTATCTGGAGTATCTTTAACTCGAATAGAGGGGAAAGCGGTTTTCAATCCCACATCACGGAATTTAGTCAAAAGCGGATCAATAGGTTCATCATTGTCGCCATAGGATTCAAACATGCCAATAACCTGCTTTTCTTTAGCTGCTGCGAGAGCTGTCCCCACATTGGCTACAATGTCTTGATGATTATGCCCGGACAATGGAGGCATTCCTAAAACGACGCCCGAAGCTCGGGAGACTAGTTCATGAACCTCTTGATTTTCTGCCGATCGCAAGTCGATCATTTCCACCGCAACCCCAGTTTTCGTGATGCCTCGGGCAATAGCTTGGGACAGGCGATCGCTGTACCCATAGTCGGAAACATAGAATACGACGACATTTTTTTCCGCTTTGGTTTGGGCTTTACTCCATTTATAGTAGCGATCTAAAAATTCTTGGAGATTGTGACGCAACAGGGGGCCATGGCCATTGGCAACGGTGGTAATTTCCCCAAGCTTATCCATGCGTTTCATGGCAGACAGGACTGAGCGGGCATTGGGAGCCATCAAACAATCGTAATAGAAGCGATAATCTCGTTCGACTGCCTCTAGATCTTGATCGAAAAGCTCATCCGAACAATAATGCATGCCAAAGGCATCGCAGGTATAGAGAATCTTGGTTCCGCGATCGTAACTAAAAATGGTATCTGGCCAATGAAGATTGGGCGCGTTGATAAAATCTATAATATGACCATTACCCAGATCGATACTGCTCCCTGTTTTGATAATCTGCGACTCAAAGGGTTGATGTACCAGGTCTTCTAAAAATTTAATTGCTGTTTTAGCGGCAACTACTGTTGCTTGGGGTGCTAGCTCCAAAAAATCTTTTACTAAACCACTGTGGTCGGGTTCGGTATGACTAATGATGAGATAGTCAATTGTTTTCGGGTCAATTTCCCCTTGTAAAGCATCAAGATAGAGCTGACGAAACTTACCATGGGAAGTATCGACTAAAGCTGTTTTCTCTCCTCGAATGATATAGGAGTTGTAGGTGGTACCGTTTTGCAGGCCAAATTCGATGTCAAAGCGATCGCGATCCCAGTCTAGAGAACGTATTGTAGTTGTATCTGGGGCTATTTCCGCAGTTTGGATGGTCAACCGCTTTGTTGTTGTTATGGGCGTTGCTACCATTTCCCCTCTCCTTTATTTATATTAAAATTTGTTAATCATTATGTCTAATGGTACATGATCTTTGATTGGGGTTAGGATTTCGGATTTCTTCATTGCAGCTCTTCTATTCGTAAAATAAATATTTGTATCTGCAAAATATCAAGCAAATCCGTAAAATGCATTGGGGGACTAAGCCCCCCAAACCCCCCATTGGGGACGATACGTCCTCCCCAAACCCCTGCCGAAATGTTAACTCATGAGCGGGAAAAATTTAATTTTCTTGGTAGTTGTCTAATTGTCTAAAGTAGAAACTTTTATTGAAAACCTATTCTTCAAATATCTTTCATCATACCTATCAGAGATATCTGGCCAGTAAAAAGGAGCAATAATGCTAGTGTCAAGATAAATCAATATCGTTCCTCTTGACGTGCGTTGATTACTGTTTGACTCAAAGACTCACCTTTAATAGATAAGGATTCGAGAAATTGCTTCATATCGGCAAATATTTCCTCTTCAGTTGATGGTGGAAGCAAACGGGCAATTGGTTTATCTTGCTCAAATATCGTGACCTCTTCTCCTGCCGCAACTTGCTCTAAAAGAGCTTTGAGATTGTGAACCGCCTCTTCAACGCTGACTTTCGGCATTTGCTTTTTACCTCAATGTTTTACTTGTATCGTCAATATGGAAGTAATCAGTAACAAGTATAAGACTTACCAAGAATTAGGGTTAATAATAAAAGCAAAAAGAACTATCAATCAATCCAATAGATTTAAGAAAAGTTTATATTTAGATACATCTTCATTACACAACAACCATTAAAATAATAGTCAGCTTTCTAAATATCTAGATTAAAATCTGTATCAGGGTGGTGAAGATCAGGGAATTGAGACCATGGCAAATAGGCGACATCTTGCCAAACTAGAAAAGGGGAAAGAAGCTTGGAATCAATGGCGAGCGGATAATCCCACTGTCAAGCCAGATCTGCGGGGCGCAAATCTGCGAGGCAAGCATCTCGAAGGTTTCGATTTTAGCGATGCAGATATTTGTGGGACTAATTTTAAAGGGGCTCATCTACAGGGGGTAAATTTTACTCGGGCGATCGCAGGATTACAAAAACGCTGGAAAATACTATTGATTATCCTGGCTCTGTTCTTTTCAGTCATCGCCGGTTTTTTCTCCATTTGGATAGCTTTGTTACTCTCATTCCTTTCAGATCCTAGTGACACAGAGAGTTTTATTGCAGGTATAGCTTCTTTAATTTCATTATTTATTTTTCTCTTCTTCATTCTGCGCAAAGGTTTTGTCGCTGGAGCTGTCGCTGGAGCTGTCGCTGGAGCTGTCGCTGGAGCTGTCGCTGGAGCTGGAGCTGTCGCTGTCGCTGGAGCTGTCGCTGTCGCTGGAGCTGTCGCTGTCGCTGTCGCTGGAGCTGTCGCTGGAGCTGTTACATTATTAGGAGCTTATCTTGGTTGGCGTAGTTTCCAGGGAGACCCCCGAGATCCTTGGATTCGCTCAGCAGGGGTTGCTTTTGGCACAATGGGCGGTACGAGTTTCTTTGATGCGGAGCTTGCTGGAGCTGATTTTTCCCAGGCAATTCTCAAAAATAGTGATCTCAGAGCAAAAGATTTGAACCATACTTGTTGGTCTTCTGCCAAGAAGCTTGATCTAGTAAGATTAGGAGGTTCTATTTTGTCCCAAGCTAATGTCAGAGAGCTATTAATAACCAGGGATGGCTACAAAAAATCTTATCAAAATGCTAATTTACGAGGAGCGAATTTAGCAGGATGTAATCTAGAACAAGCTAATTTAAAATATGCCAATCTCAGCGAGGCAACTTTAACTAATGCTCATTTAAAAGATGCCAATCTAACGGAAGTCCAAGCTGTAGGCACAGATTTTACATCTGCCTATCTCACAGGAGCTTGTTTAGAATCTTGGAATATCGACCATACAACCAAGTTAAATAATGTTGATTGTCAATATATTTTCCTCCTCGAAAATCCTAACCTCTTGGGAAGTCGGGAGCGTCGTCCCCATGATCCGGAAAGAGTTTTTCAACCAGGAGATTTCACCAAGCTCTACCAAGAAGTGATCAACACAGTCGAGATTTTATTGCGCAAAGGGGCCAACCCCGAAGCCTTTCGGCAGGCATTTCAACAACTCATGGCCAATAATCCTAATATTCACCCTGATGCGATTACAGGTATTGAGAAAAAAGGGGAAGATGTTTTGCTTACCCTAGAAGTTCCTGAAGCTACAGACAAAGCCCAAGTTGAGCATGATTTTCAGGAGAACTATAAAGCGGGATTAGCAGCAGCCAAGGAACAAGCAAGATTAGCAGGAAAGTCAGAACAACAAGCAGAACAGATTAGAGATATCAAGGAAATCGCAATGGCTCTTGCGAACAAACAATCAGATAATGTATTTCAAGTTAATCAAGAAAATATAGAGGACAAAACTGTGAACCAGAACCACGACCAAAGCCGCAATATTAATATTGAAAATAGCACAGTAAATGCTTCTGGTGCGGGGGCATTTAATCAAGGAGATATCACCGGAACAGTTGCTAATACTATTAATCATGGATTAACTGGAATTGATTATAGTCAACTCGACCTCCCACAATTACTTGCCAAATTAAAAGAAACCATTGAAAACGATACCAATTTCCCAGCAGAAGACAAACAAGATAGCTACGATGCAATTGATGATCTGAGCACTGCCAGCCAAGAACCAGACCAGGCAATTCAAAAAGAAAAATCCAGCAAAGCTCTCAGAACTTTGGATCGTATTGTCAAACTCTTGCCGCCAGGAGCAGCTTTTATTACTATTTTCAAGGAAATATCCCCTTATATTTCATCTTTGTTGGGATTCTAAAGAGAAAGACTCTGATTACTGTTGATAGACAATCAGTGGATTGTGGAATCATAAGATGCCTGGCAATTTGCTCCTTAAGCATTTGCGGAAGAATAGGGCTTTATTATTGCTAGTTCACCTTCTTCTACCTGTTGCGCAAAGTATAAATCCCATCTTAATTGTAGGTTGAGCCAAAAACTTGCAGACATACCCAAAAACTTCTCAAGACGTAATGCGGTACTAGGCGTCATTCCCCTTTTTCCATTAACGATCTCATTAATCCTCTGATAGGGAACATGGATCGCATCGGCTAAGTCCCTTTGAGTCAGGCCCATTGGCTTAAGAAATTCTTCTAGCAACATTTCTCCAGGGTGGGTTGGCATTCTATCAGTTGGTACTCTTATCATAAATATATCTATCAGTACTTGTTAAATTCAATTTAGTGATAGTCAACAATCTCAACTTGGTCAGGTTCATTGTTTATCCAAATAAAACAAATTCGATATTGGTTGTTAATACGAATACTGTATTGGCCTCTTCGATCACCAGCCAATTCTTCAAGCCGATTCCCTGGCGGTATTCTTAGTTGGTCAAGTGCATTGACTGAATCAAGTTGATCCAACTTACGAGATACAGTCTTCCATAAATTCTGTGGACATATTCGGCGAGCGGCTTTTGTATTCTTTCCGTTAAAGATATCTTCGGTTCCAGGGTTTTTAAATCTGTGTATCACAAGGACATGTTAACACGGAACTCATGATATATAAATTCGCCAAAACTACCACTCATACGGAAACTGGAATTCTTAGGGCGAGCAATGCTGCCCACCCCAATGCTAAAAATTAGCTTTTACCATTGCCATTATGATTATCACCATTACTAGTAGCAGTAGCTAGGATATTGCTGGCTAGTTTTTCAGGGACTTCTTGGAGATGATCATATTCCCATTTAAAGAATCCTACACCCAAGGTTAGCGATCGCAACTCAATAATAAAGTTATGCATTTCCGCTTGGGGTAAATAAGCTGAAACATGATCCCATCCTTTCCAACCTTCAACACTCTCATAACCAAGAATCTGTCCGCGACGACCCGATACCAAGGTCAAGACTTTCGAGGTAAACTCCGAAGGAGCCGAGACTTTGATCGATAATAAAGGCTCCAATAGCACTGGCTTACACTGAGGCATCCCATCGGTCATGGCAATTCTTGCTGCTTGTTTAAAAGCTTGCTCTGAGCTGTCTACTGAATGATAAGACCCATCCTTGAGAGTGACATCAACATCAACCACAGGAAAACCTAAAGGCCCATGATCGAGATATTCTTTTACTCCCATCTCAACCCCAGGAATATATTGTTTTGGCACGACACCACCAACAATAGTTTGATGGAACTGATGACCTTCTCCTCGTGATAAAGGTTTGATTTCTAGATAAACATCCCCAAAAGCCCCATGTCCGCCACTTTGATGCTTATAACGGCCGTGGGAGGTGGTCGATTGGCGAATCGTTTCTTTGTAGGGCACTTGGGGTAAACCAGTAGTCATCGGCAAATTATACTTGCGGCGCAGACGATCCAAAGATACCTGAAGATGAATTTCCCCTTGTCCCCAGAGAATAACTTCATGGGTGTCACCATGTTGTTCCCAATATAGAGACGGATCTTCTTCGATTAATTTGGTAATTGCCCCACTCAATTTCACCTCATCGCGACGATTTTCCGGCGCGATCGCCAAAGCATAAACAGGAGGTAGAATATCGGCCTTGGGAAGAAAACTACTATTTTTACTATCACTAGCTAAAGTATCACCAGTTTTGATACCTTCCATTCTGCCCAAAGCGACAATTTCACCAACGCCAGCCTTTTGAATCGCTTCTTGTTGTGCACCCATCAGACGGTAAACACCACTCACCCGCACCCCATTGAGAGTCATACCATCAGTCAGCGTACCTTGCCAAACTCTCGCCAGAGATAATCTGCCACCCTGGGGAGTGTAATAGGTTTTGAGAATCTGAGCCAAAGTATCGCCATCAGCTTTGGCCTTGAGACCTCTTCTTTCAGCAGTAATATTGGGAGCAGGAGCTTCTTGGGCTAGGGCATCGAGCAAAGGTCTGATGCCATATCCTTCTTCGGCCATGCCAAAGAACACAGGAACAATCAAATCTGCACTGAGTTCTTGTTTTAAATCCCGCATGATTTCTTCTTGGGGAGGCTCAATTTCTTCGATCAATTCTTCGAGGAGATGATCATCAAAATCCGCTAGAGTTTCGAGTAGCTCATTGCGGGCAGCTTTTTCTTCGGCAGCCAATTCTTCAGGGAAGGGCACGGGATCTGCGGGAGTTCCTGCATGATAATGATAAGCTTGCTCAGTTACTAAATCGATATAGCCAACACAATTATTCTCTTGAGAAATTGGATATTGCTGCGGAACTAAGGGCCGAGAGGAAACAGCTTTAAGCGCGTCTAGAATAGATCTATAATCCGTATCGGAGCGATCCATTTTATTGATAAATACTAAATGGGGAATTTCCCAATCATCTAAAAATTTAAATAAAGGAGCTAAGGTCAAAACACGATGAACCACTGGTTCACAAACTACGATCGCAGCTCCTGAGCCGACTAATATATTATTGGTTTCTTGGGCTAATTCAACAGAACCAGGACAATCCAAAAAAGTGAATTTAATGTCCTGGTGTTGGGTACTCGCAACTGATGTTTCTACACTCATGCTGCGTTCTCTGGCTTCGGGGGAACTATCTCCTACTGTATTACCATCTTTAATAGTTCCTTTCCGATTAATGGCTTTCGTCAAATATAAAATATTTTCTAATAATGTGGTTTTTCCGCTTGAATAAGGGCCCACAATAGCCACGTTACGAACATTTTCAATGTTATTTGCACTCATATCTTGAAACTCCCAAGTCAAATAAAGTAAGAACGATAAATTACGAAAAATTAGGTCAAGTTGGTCAAAAGGCTGGCAAAACTAGCTAACCTCTGACTATTTAGAGCTTTATTGTTAATCGCAAAAATAAGTACTGACGATAAAATGAGAAGACCTGAAAAAGCGGAGCTATCAAGCTTAATTTGGGAAAAAATGGACAAATAATTAACAACTATAAGAACATATTTGAGCTTGACTAATTAAATTGAAATTCCAACTATTTCTTCTAGATCTTCGCTATTTGAACTTATTTACTAAATCAATTTCATTGAGATCAAATGACGAAGTTGAGAATAGATCGATATTTGCTTTACCGCTTTATTCGTGATCCTCCTAGTGTTCACAGTCATTTTTGTAGATCTTGCCGAGAAAAAACAGCTCCAAAAATTTCTTAACTAAAAGATATTAATCTAGTCAACTATATGACTAATATTCTAGGCTGAGGTTAACTCTTAATGGGTCTGTGAGATGAAAATCGCAACTTCTTTTAAAGGAATGCTGTTACAAAATAAAGTTCAACAAACAAATATGAATTACTGAAACTAAAACCTCGATCTAAGGAAAGTTTTGTTAAGTAAATTTAACACTGTAGCTCTTTTTTTGGTTAGTGAGATAGATACGGGTCTGCGTCAAGAAACAACGATTGTCTTTAAATGTCAAGAATGATGTTGCGATCAAGCAAAGCCTGGCACGGTGCGATCGCAATCAAATATATCTAAATGGCAATTATTTTTGGTAAATCACTCTAAATCGCGATCGCCTTTACGCCACAACCAACTAACTTAGAGCCTTCAACATATGATAAGCAATCAATAGCTGAGTCAAAGCCAAAGGATAACTTTGCAAAGTTTCCCCCGTTGTACCCGTAACAGTTCCCATTTCCTGATTACCTTCCAAACGACAAAACTTTCCTAAATCAGGAACTTCATTACACAACAATCTTTCCAATTCATTAACCTGCTCTGCCGTAGCATGTCCATCAACCTCCAAAACATCTACAGGCTTACTCATATCCCGAGCCAAACCCAAACGAATCGCCGAGCTTAGATGATTCGCTTCATCATTCAAAATATGCGTAAAATCGGGATGGGGAATTGTGGGACGCAAAATCAACCGAACATTGAGCAAAAGATCATTTTGATTAGACTCCTCAATAGGTGGATAAAAAGAAATAACCGCATCAGCCCATTTTCTCTGGGGACGAATGAAAGCCTCAGAATCGGGTTCTCTTTTTTTGAGTTGGTCTAATACTTGCTCATCGTTGTAGCCCCGCTTGCGAGTATCTCGTTTAATTTTCCAATATGTTCGTAACGATTCTGGAGGGGCAAGATAGGTTTTTACATCATAGCTATCTCTCATTTTTTTGGTCGAATAACCAAGAAGACCTTCGACAATTACATATTTGCGAGGTTCTATATATTCAGGAGGGTCAAAAGCTCCAGTACTATGATTATAAATAGGCTTTAAAATTGATTGCCCGTTGCGCAATAAATCCAAATGTTGCTCAATAATATCAAGATAGTTGCAGTCAGGATGCAGCGCAGAGATCCCCATTTCTGCTCGTTGTTGGCGATCATAGCGATGATAATCATCAGTACATATAATCGTGACATTTTCTTCGCCAAATACTTGGGCAATTCCTTTCGTCAAAGTAGTTTTCCCAGCAGCACTGTCACCGACAACACCAAGAATAATGGGGCGTTCATTCATAATATTGCTTTAATTAAAATAATAAGTTCAACAAATATAGCTATTAGTTATAGTATCAGTGACGAGTAATCATGAGAAGATGAAAAAAATTTTACTATTGGGTTTATTCATTATTGGATTGGGATTTGCTCTGACTAATTTTCAAGGTTTAGCAGTCGAAGGAGAATTCAACTCAATCATTTTGGATTTTCGAGAAGATGTGCCCATGGTAGAAATTAGCAACCGAATCCAAGCTATCAATCAAAAATACTCTCGCCAAGGCAATCTCAATAGTATTTTTTCAGTGGCAGATCATGTTTATGTCGTCCCAGGTCAACAACCTTTATTGGATGCTCTCTTGCGATCGCCTGTGGCCAAAGATACTGAATATATCGAGCCCAACTACGAATATAGCATCCTTGAAGTTCCCAACGATCCTGAATATCGCAAACAGTGGAATTTTCGGAGTATTAATGTCGAAGGGGCTTGGGATCAAACTAAAGGGGAAGGCGTGACGATCGCAGTTATCGATACCGGCGTCAGTCGAGTTCCCGACCTTAAATTAACTAAATTCGTCAAAGGTTACGATTTTGTCAACGATCTCGAAAACCCCGAAGATGATCAGGGTCATGGAACTCATGTTGCAGGAATAATTGCCCAATCAACCAATAATGGTTATGGAGTCGCGGGAATTGCCAATCTAGCAAGCATCATGCCCCTAAAAGTCCTCAGTGCTGATGGTGTGGGCACAGTGGCTAATATTGCCGAAGCGATTAAGTTCGCAGCCGATAATAATGCAGATATTATTAACCTTAGTTTGGGTGGAGGGGGTGCTAGTCGCTTATTAGAAGAGGCGATCGCCTATGCCTATGACAAAGGAGTAGTAATTGTCGCCGCGGCGGGTAACGAAAATCTCAATGCGGCATCCTATCCTGCCCGTTATCCCAAAGTAATTGGCGTGGCCGCAACGGATCTTGCAGGGGAAAAAACTCCCTATTCTAACTATGGTGCGGGAGTTGACATTGCCGCCCCAGGGGGCACCGAGGACAATACAATTCTTCAAAATACTATCAATCCCAGCACAGGAGAATCTGTGTTTGTCGGTTTCCAAGGAACTAGTATGGCCGCACCCCATGTTGCAGGAGTTGCTGCTTTAGTTAAAGCCAGCGGCATTGAGACTCCTGAAGAGATTATTGGGGTTATTAAATCATCAGCTCGCAAAGCGCCAGAAGATACCTTCAATTATTTTGGGGCAGGACTTTTAGATGCTCAGGCTGCTGTTAATCTAGCAGTGCAAGGTGAATTTAGTTTCCGCGATTTCTTTCGCTGGCTGCGAGACAATGGCTATCTCAACCCTATTTTTTGGATTGATGGTGGTACTGTAGCCTTATTGCCCAAATTGGGAATGGTGATTGGTTCTTATTTATTAGCTTGGATTCTTCGCAGTTATTTGTCTTTTAACTTGGCACTGAATAGCGGTTTGATTTTTGGCAGTTCCGGTCTATTCTTGCTCCAAGGATTTTATGTTTTTGATTTACCCCAATGGCCCTTTCGTTTGATGGGTAGTTCTCTTCCCGAATTAGGAAATCTTGTCATGGGAACAACCGAGCTAAATCCGTTTTTTGCCAGTGTTTTAATTCCCTTTGCCTTGGTGGCAATTCTTGCCGGACATAAAACTCTCAAATGGTTTGCGATCGGTATTTGCTTGGGAGTCGCCGCTTGTTTGGGAATTAGTGCTATGGTCGATCCTGCGGTTTGGGGATTAGGAGATGGTGCGATCGCCCGTAGCTTTTTGGGTATTAATGCTTTTTGTGCTCTAGGTTTAGGCTATTTAGCCAGTCAAAAAGAAAAGTAAAGCCCAGAAACTTGACATAATCGCTGCCCTAAAATTAGACATGAAGAATTTAACGAGCAAGAATCTGCTTAAATAGTCTAGGTTGTAATCTAATTACAAGTCAGCTTTTAACACAGTTCATCTAGCGCGTAAATATATAGATAGAGGTAAAAAATGAAAGTTATTATTCTTGGAGGAGACGGCTTTTGTGGTTGGCCAACAGCCCTACATCTGTCTAACGCAGGGCACGAAATCATTATTATAGATAATCTTTCTCGTCGGAATATTGATAATGAACTAGAAGTGAGCTCCCTAACACCTATTAGTCCCATTGGGAAAAGACTATCAACCTGGAAATCTCTTACTGGCAAAGAAATTAAATTTTACAATATTGATATTGCTCAGGAATACGATCTTTTGATAACCCTCATGCTGACAGAAAGACCTGATTCAGTGGTTCATTTTGCAGAGCAACGGGCAGCCCCTTATTCGATGAAAAGCTCCAAGCATAAGCGTTATACCGTAGATAATAATCTTAACGCTACTAATAATATTTTATGTGCCATTGTCGAAACCGGTTTAGATATTCATCTAGTGCATTTAGGCACTATGGGAGTCTATGGTTATGGTACTGCGGGCATGAAAATCCCTGAAGGTTATCTTGATGTAGAAGTTGTGACCGATACAGGAGAGCGCATCCAACAAGAAATTCTCTATCCTGCCAATCCTGGTAGCGTTTATCATATGACCAAAACCCAGGATCAGCTGTTCTTCTACTATTACAACAAGAATGATGGCATTCGAGTTACAGATTTACACCAAGGTATTGTCTGGGGAACCAATACTCCTGAAACTATTATGGATGAAAATCTGATCAACCGTTTTGACTATGATGGTGATTATGGAACCGTGCTCAATCGCTTTTTGATGCAAGCAGCGATTAAATATCCCCTCACAGTTCATGGTACTGGGGGTCAAACTCGGGCATTTATCCATATTAAAGATACTGTGCGTTGTGTCCAGCTAGCCCTAGAAAATCCTCCTCCTAAGGGAGAAAGAGTGCGCATTCTCAACCAAATGACGGAGACTCATCGAGTTGTTGATTTGGCGAAAATGATTGCGGAAATGACAGGAGCCGAAATTGCCTATCTGGAAAATCCACGAAATGAAGCCTCAGAAAATGAACTATTTGTCAAAAATCAACGTCTTTTGGATTTAGGCTTGGAACCGACTACTTTAAGTCAAGGATTACTCCAAGAAGTAACAGAAGTTGCAGATAAATATGCCCATAGATGTGACAAGAGCAAAATCCCTTGTACTTCTTTGTGGAATAAAAAATAATGAACCTAAATCATCATCGATATTGATCAATAATCGATTCCTTGAGCGATTTTTCTGGCAATAACTTCAAAAACTGCAAAAGCGATCGCATTTCTGATTAACGCGATCGTTTTTTAAATCAATACATTATCAGTAAATTATCAATTAGCGACTATAGTATTTTTACTATTAATTATCCGTACTAGTTACTGATTAAATATACATTTACCAGCTTGTTTGCCATAGATCATGGTTATAAATCGCTATTTTGTTCTACACTGAGGATATTATAGAATCCACCCAAATATTTTATTGTGGGTAATTCCTATTCTAATAACCTTATCTATTATTTAGAGTCTATAACCAACTTGAGTATTCTTTAATTCCGAATTCTCAGTTTGATTGCAAATTACTAGTATCTATTAGACAGCGGTTGCTACATTTGCAGCCAACTCTAACAGAATTTCTATTTATATATTTTACAAATATTCATAGGTATAACTTATATGGATTGTCCTAATAATTGCCTAAGAGATCGCCTCTCTGTGTTTGTCGATGGCAATAATATGTTTTATGCGCAACAGAAAAATGGTTGGTTTTTCGATCCGAGAAAGGTGCTTGAATATTTTACTAAAGATCCTAGTGTGAACTTAGTCAATGCATTTTGGTATACAGGACTCAAGGATGCTCAAGACCAAAGGGGATTTCGTGATGCCCTAATTAGTTTGGGTTATACAGTCAGAACTAAGATTCTCAAAGAATATTATGATGACGCTTCGGGTCGTTATTCCCAGAAAGCAAATCTTGATATCGAGATTGTTGTCGATATGTTTAATACAGTCGATCAATATGACAGGGTGATTTTATTTAGTGGTGATGGAGATTTTGAGCGGGCGATCGAACTCCTAAGATCTAAAAATACTCATATAACTGTTGTTTCGACTGAGGGGATGATTGCTAGAGAACTCAGAAATGCTACTGATAGATACATAGATCTTAATGATATTCGTCCCAATATCGAAAAAAGCGACTTTTAATCAGTTATCAGTTATCAGTTATCAGTTATCAGTTATTGCTTTACATTAATTGACAATTTTAAATTCTCTCTCTAATTTTAGAGTCTCACCAGGACTTAAATTGCCAATCCTTTCGGTCAAATCCCACCAAGATTGTAATTGCCCCGGTTGAAAAGTGCGACTCATAACTACATAGATAGAAGTCTGATCGCAACCGATCGCCGCAGCCAAGACATTAGACCAAGACTCCGCAGTCAACTCATCCCTGACGAACCAATGATCATCCTGCCAAACTAAACAACGTCTAAACTTAAAAGAAGCTTTGTTTTTCCCTGTAATCAGAATTTTCTGTAAGATTTTGCGAATTAAATTGGGATAAAAACGACCAATAGTTAACATCACTAACCGCAAAATAATTAAATTAAAAGGATTCATTTGTTTTTGTTTTGCCCAACCCAAAGCACCCGCGATCGCAATCTCATTCTCCTCTAAACTAATCTTATAATTACTCACCAAATGTCCCACTGCATTTTTGACTTTTTTCCCTTCTTGAATCTGCAAAGAAAAATGCGTATCCGAAGCAATTAACTTGCCATCGTGAAATAACTTAAAGACGCCCCCTTTATTCAAAGCCAGATATAACTCCGTATCACCACGGCGATCGACTAAAATTCCACCCTCTTCCAAATAAAAACGTCCCTGCGATCGCGGCTTGAGCTCAGGACGCTCGGCAATAAAATCGCGCCAGGCCAAAAGATAATTCCAACAATGATGACCGACAATGCGATCATCAGCGTAACAACTACCTAGATCATTGGCTAATCCTTGCAAAAAGCGATCGTTAATATTCATCGCCTCAGGAAGCCATTTTCCTACCAATTCAAAACCATGGGGAAAGAAATTATAAGTATTGCGACTCGTATATTCGCCACCATAGGAACCATCAGGATGAACAAATTGGGCAGCTAGCAACACAGCTTTTGCGATCGCATCTTTCAACCTATTATTTGGATTCAGCTCATAAACCCTAGCCAAACAGGAAATAGTCAAAGTATGATAGCCAGGATCGCAACCTTCATACTCGATAAACCAACCTTCAGGATTTTGCCAAGATAAAACTTGTTCTAATCTTTCTGTCTTACTCCGATCCCAGCGATCGCTTTTTAAAAGTCTCGATAATAATTCTAGACACAAAACAATCAACGCCTGATGATTTGTCAAGCGCCCAGATTCTTGATGATGAGCCAGCCAATCTGCTCTCTTTGAGAAGAAATGCAAAATTTCTGGATTATCTAATCCCATCAACTGATAACTTTCGATTGCGGCCAGCAAAGAAAAAGCTGCTGCGCCGGCTGCTCTTTCAAAAGGAAAATAATCATCACAAGAACCATTAGAATGAGCGCTTTTCGCTCCATAGAGAATACCGGCTTCAATCCATTCCTTGAGGATCGGTTGTTGATAAAACTGATTGCCGACTAGATCAGTGTGATAAGCCAAAGCCAGTGGATAAACAAACTCCTGAGACATCCCCGCCGGAAAATCAATTACTTTATACTGCCAAAAAGTCCGATCAAAACAACCATAGGTGGGGCTATGGCGATTGCGATCTAGTAAGGTCAGAATTTTGGGAATTTCAGCTAAAGCAGCGCGGGCAAATAAATCTCTATGCATATAAGGGCAAAAATCAAGAGTGATAACTGATTAATATTGAGTCTTTTAGAAGATTAAATTGTCAATATAATGTAATGTATTATTAAAGGTATGAAAAATATCTTAAGATTAATAATCAAGAAAGTTATTTTTCTTAAAGCAGAGTACTGAAAATTAACATAATATAAATTAGGAGGATATCCATGGCTCTCGTCCCCATGAGGTTGCTTTTAGACCACGCAGCAGAGAACGGTTACGGTATCCCTGCGTTTAACGTAAATAACCTAGAACAGATTTTGGCAATTATGGCGGCTGCTGATGAGACAGATAGCCCTGTTATTCTTCAAGCTTCTCGCGGTGCGCGTAAATATGCAGGAGAAAACTTCCTTCGTCATTTGATCTTAGGCGCAGTAGAAAGCTATCCCCATATTCCCATTGCTATGCACCAGGATCATGGAAATAGCCCCGCTACTTGCTATTCTGCAATGCGTAATGGTTTCACCAGCGTCATGATGGATGGTTCTCTAGAAGCAGATGCTAAAACTCCTGCTAGCTTTGAATACAACGTTAACGTTACCGCAGAGGTCGTAAAAGTTGCTCATTCTATCGGTGCTAGTGTTGAAGGCGAACTAGGTTGCCTCGGTTCTTTAGAAACTGGCCAAGGTGAAGCTGAAGATGGTCACGGTTTTGAAGGTACTCTCAGCAAAGACCAACTTCTAACTGATCCTGACGAAGCAGTAGAATTCGTCGAAAGAACTCAAGTTGACGCTCTAGCTGTTGCTATTGGTACTAGCCACGGTGCTTACAAATTTACTCGTAAGCCCACTGGTGAAATCCTTGCTATTAGCCGTATTCAAGAAATTCACGACCGTCTTCCCAACACTCATTTGGTAATGCATGGTTCTTCCTCTGTACCCCAAGAATGGTTAGACATGATTAACCAGTACGGCGGAAAAATTCCTGAAACCTATGGTGTGCCTGTTGAAGAAATTCAAAAAGGTATCAAGAGCGGTGTTCGTAAAGTTAATATCGATACTGACAACCGTCTAGCAATTACTGCTGCGATTCGTGAGGCTGCTGCTAAAGATCCTTCTAACTTCGATCCTCGTCACTTCATGAAACCTTCAATGAAGTACATGCAACAAGTTTGTTCTGATCGCTACCAACAATTCTGGACTGCTGGTAATGCAAGCAAAATCAAACAAGCAACTTTGGATGTCTACGCTGACAAATATGCTAGTGGTGAGTTGGCTGCTAGTACTAAGAAAGCTGTTTCCGTGTAGTGACGGATTAAAGTTCAAATGAATTTTAATAATTAGCTTTTCAATGAGTGGTTCTTGCAACCACTCATTTTTTTTGTTTTGTGGGCTAAAAAATCACAAGCTGATGAGTTCTATAGCACTACGCAATTTGGTTAGGACATTAGCAAACGTTCAAGCCTATGGCTGGTGAACTTTTGACTCTTGACTCTTGACTCTTGACTTTTGACTTTTGACTCTTGACTCTTGACTTGCGCGTAGCGCTATAAATAGAAGCCGCCTGGGAAATGTAACGTTTTTTTAATTCAATGCTAGCTAAAGCCTAAATATTATTACGAGAATCATATATTTTAGCTACATACAAGATAGATTGAAATTGTTTATATTATTTATATCAAAAAGAATTTATTAAATTTGCTCCAATAACCAACAATTAATAAACGATACTTCCAACACTGTGATTTAAGACGATGAATATTGATTATTTAGAACGGGCTAATCAACAATTTAATGAGAAACAGTATCAAGCTGCTTTAGAAAATTATAATTTAGCAATCAAGCATTATCCTACCCTAGCGGAAGCTTATTATAATCGTGGTTTAGTTAAGCGAATTATCTGTAATCACGAAGAAGCGATACAAGACTTTTCTATTGCCATAATTTTAAAGCCAAAAATGTTTCTGGCCTATTATTATCGGGGTATTACCTACTATGAGTTAGGCGATTATCCCTATGCGACGGCCAATTATAATCATGCAATTATGCTAAATTCTCAATTGGCAAGAGCTTTTTACCAAAGGGCTATTATTTGTGGAGAATTAGGCAAAAATCATCAAGCTTATGAAGATTTTCGTCAGGCTGCGGCGATCGCAAAGTCTCAAAAAGATATAGTTTTATATAAAAAGGCAAAAAAAGCACAAGCCCAAATCAGAAAATTTAATCAACCTAGTCCTCTGGTTAGCAAAATATCCGTTAGTTTTAAGTTTCTGTTATTAATCCTGCTTGTGTCCGTAGCTCTCGGCAAGATCAACAACAATTTTAATTTGATTAATGATTTTAATTTTACGAATGATAGTGAAATCAATCATAACAAAAACAATGATGTGGATAAATAGTTAAGATATCAAGGATTGCTATGTATAAGTTTTGTAACTGCTAGCCTTCACTGGCCCTACTATTAATTTAATCTTAGATAAGACCATAAGAGAAGTTTTTAACTTGGCTGAAAACCTAGTAGCTTATGGCTAATTACAAGATGGGCTTCAGAATTAGAGGTGGGTTCCTATGTCAGAATTTCTCGATTTCCTCAAACATAAATATGCTTACGTTGCGATCGGAGAATTTCAACCCGGTAGATTTGCAGAAGCCCAGCAGTTATATGAAAAGGCTGTTTCTACTTATACCAAGGGTTTTAAAGGCGCATATCTATTGCAAAAACCAGGAACTGATGAGGGAATTGCGATTATTCTCTGGGAAAAAATTGACGATATGCAGGAAAACCAAACAGAAGCCTATAAAAAAATCCTGCAAGAAATGTCTCACTTATTTACCACAGCACCCGATACTTCATTTTATGAAATATGTAGTGAAATCGGTTTTCCTGATTAAGTAATAAAAAACCAAATCGTGCCAAAAGTTTTTTACTTTTTGAGTCCTTGAGGTTACGATGTCCGAAATGAAAGATTTTTCGGTCAAAGATAATGGTCAGTTGGCAGCAACATAGTAAAATTTTTTCTTCGGCAAAACAAGGTCTCAATAGGCAATCGGCTTCTCCATTCATTGATTGCCAAAGGGCTTGGGTTGAAATTGACTTAAAAGCTTTGGGCTATAACGTTAGACAATTGAAGAGTATCTTATCTCCCCAAACAGCATTGATGGCAGTAGTCAAAGCTGATGGTTATGGTCATGGTGCTGTCATAGTTGCCCAGACAGCTATTCAAAATGGGGCAACTTGGCTTGCGGTTGCAACTTTAGCCGAAGGAATCGAATTACGACAAGCAGGAATCAAGGTTCCCATTTTACTTTTGGGGGCAATTAACTCGACGATCGAAATTAATCAGATCGCCCAATGGAAATTGCAAGCGACAATTTGTAATCCCCAACAAGCCTTAATTTTTTCCGATACGCTTGGGACTTCTTTGCCTGTACATCTTAAATTAGACACAGGAATGTCTCGTCTGGGAACTAATTGGCAACAAGCTCGCGAATTTGTTTCTCTTGTGCATCAGTTACCTAACCTTGACATAGCAGGCATTTACTCCCATTTCGCCACGGCAGATGATCGTGATCCGACGATTATGAATCTGCAACATCAACGCTTTCAAAATGCGATCGCACAAATTAGGGCTCAAGGAATCAGTCCGAATCTATTACATATTGCGAATTCTGCGGCTACCTTGCAATCGCCTACTTTTCATCATGACCTAGTAAGAGTTGGTTTAGCAATTTATGGTTTGTATCCCGCATCTCATCTTCAGGCAAAACTGGATCTCCAACCTGTATTGCAGGTCAAAGCGCGGGTAACTCAGGTGAAAAAGATTGCCCCAGGCACAGGGGTTAGTTATGGCCACAAATATATTTGCGATCGCGAGACAGCGATCGCAGTAGTGGGAATTGGCTATGCCGATGGGGTCGCGAGGAATCTCTCCAATCGTTTACAGGCAATAATTAGAGGAGAATTAGTTCCCCAAATTGGCGCTATTACCATGGATCAAATGATTTTAGATGTCAGTCATCTTGATAATGTGCAACCAGGGGAAATAGTGACTTTATTAGGTCAAGAAGGAGAGCATCGCATTGCAGTAGATGACTGGGCCAATAGTTTAAACACTATTTCCTGGGAAATTATCTGTGGCTTTAAACATCGCCTACCAAGAGTCAATCTTGATGAGGAAGTAGGGAGTAGGCAATAGGTGAAAAAATCTAATTAAACCTAAAACCTAACCCCTAAAACCTAAAACCTAATTCAATTAGTAACAACAACCTCTTTGTTGTCTGCCTCTTGTAAGGAAGAATAAAGACGATTCAAAGCTTTAACATAAGCACGAGCAGAAGCGACCACAATGTCTGTATTAGCGGAGTAACCAGAATAGACTTGGTTGTCATAACGCAAACGAATTGTGACTTCTCCCATCGCATCGATGCCGCCTGTCACCGATTGCACAGAAAACTCAATCAGCTCATTCGGCACTTCCGCCACACGATTAATTGCTTTGTAAATAGCATCCACCGGGCCAGTGCCAATCGCAGCATCAGTGAGTTCTTCACCTTCAGGAGTCCTGATTGTAACCGTAGCAGTGGGACAAGAATTGTCTCCGCAAGAGACTTGAACTAGTTCCAAGCGGAAAAGTTCGGGCGGTTGGCGAATTTCATCATTGACGATCGCCTCAATATCCCAATCGGTAATTTCTTTTTTCTTATCGGCAACATCTTTGAAACGGATAAAAGCTTTGTTAAGCTCATTTTCTGAAAGCTCAAAACCTAATTCTTTCAAGCGAGTTCGAAAAGCGTTACGTCCGGATAATTTACCTAAAACAATTTGATTATCTGTCAAACCGATGGATGTTGCATCCATAATTTCGTAGGTAAGTTTATTTTTCAGCACGCCATCTTGGTGAATTCCTGATTCATGGGCAAAGGCATTCGCTCCGACAATAGCTTTATTTGGTTGTACTGCCATGCCTGTAAGGTTAGAAACCAAACGAGAAGTTTTATAGATTTGTTTGGTGTCAACCTGAGTTAGAGGTTCTGTAGACTCAGCAGGTCTCCCAAAAAAGGGATTGAAATATTGACGACGAACATGAAGCGCCATGACCAATTCTTCTAGGGCAGCATTGCCGGCGCGCTCTCCAATGCCATTGATCGTGCATTCTAATTGTCTTGCACCGTTTTTGACTGCTTCAAGGAAATTTGCCACCGCCAAACCAAGGTCATTGTGACCATGAACAGAAATGATTGCTTGATCGATATTGGGGACATTGTCTTTAATCCCTTTGATCAAAGCGCCAAATTCACTGGGAGTGGTATAGCCGACGGTATCGGGGATATTAACCGTGGTTGCCCCTGCTGCGATCGCAGCTTCTAAGACTTGGTACAAAAATTCTGGATCACTGCGTCCCGCATCTTCGGGAGAAAATTCCACATCGTTCACAAAAGATTTGGCATAGGCCACCATCTCTGGCGCGATCGCCAAAACTTCAGCTCTAGATTTACGTAGCTTATATTCTAGATGGATATCGGAAGTGGCAATAAAAGTATGAATTCTGCCATTTGCCGCAGGCTTGAGGGCCTCAGCTGCGGTTTTAATATCGTTTTTAGTGGCTCTAGCCAAACCACAAATCGTGGGGCCATTTTCGGTGCCCACAGCAGCAGCTACTTTTTGGACAGCGTCGAAATCTCCAGGACTAGCATAGGGAAACCCTGCTTCGATTACATCAACTCCTAAACGTGCCAGGGCATGGGCAACTTCCAGTTTTTCCTCTACATTGAGAGTTGCACCAGGAGATTGTTCTCCATCTCGAAGCGTGGTATCAAAGATGATAATGCGGTCTTTTGATTGTTCCATAGCCCTGCGTTTCTAGTGATTTTTGAATTATTTAATTGTTTAAAAATGTACTATTTCAAATTATAAGATATTGCCATTGCGCATAACAGTACATAGGATTTATTATTTTATTCCCGATTTAAATCTGAAGCCGCTTAAATTACTTTAACTGTCCCACAATTTGATTATCCAGTAGGGTTTCTTGGGTCAGTAAATCTTGAACCGTCACCCGCAAACAAGATTGTTCATCCACAGAGAATAAAAGCTCAATGCGATCGCGACCAGGATTCCCTGGCGGATCTAAAATTGCGATCGTGCTTGCTCCTTCCTGATCATTAAGCGGTTTCACATTAGTTGTCTGCTCTCCCAAGGAACGAGTCACCAAGCGATCACCGTCAAAATAGACTTCCCTCCCGACGCTTTCTGTTGCCAATTCCCCCAAGATTAATTCAATACTAGGTTGATTCTCCACCGAAGCTCCCAAAACTAATCTCACAGGTTGGGCCATGGGATAGGGTTGTCCGCTTTTGATAATAGAATGCCAATTATGGCGTTTATCTCGGCGATTCCAATAACGAATGCCATAGCTATGATACAAAAAATCCTTAACTTCAATGCCTTGGGCAACTTGTAGGGCTCCTTCTGCGATCGCAGTTAGTGGGCGATCGCAACGTATCTTACTGGGCTCAAAATATTTGGCGACCCAAGTTTGCACCGCAGGAATTTGCACAGTGCCCCCAACCAATAGCACCTGATTGATCTCCTCTACCTCAATCCCATTGCGTCTGGCTCGTTGCAAAACCTGAGCCATCAACTCATCAAGTTTAGTAAAAAAACCTTGTTGTTCGAGGATTGCTTCAAAACCTTGGCGATCGAGCTCCAAGGCATAGCTTTCTAGAGTCTCATCGTTAAAATATACTTCCGTTGCTGATTCTTGCTCAGATAACTTAATTTTGAGGCGTTCAGCTAATCTGGTGGTGACAGCAGATTTATCTAAACCTTGATTGGTAGCAAAATAATCAACCAGCCAATTGTCAATATCCGAACCGCCCAAATTCTGGCCAGCTTTGGCAATAACCTTCGCAGTTTGCTTTTTCTGAGCAGTATTCTCTCCTAAAATTTTTTGTCCCCATTTCAAGATAAAACCCTGATTGGAGCTGGTATTTTCCGATAATTGAATTAGAGAGATATCTAGCGTGCCCCCACCAAAATCCACCACTAGTAATAGCTCCTGATCTGCTGCGCCATAACCCAATGCTGCGGCAGTAGGCTCATCCAAGATACGCAGTTGCCCGATCTCCAGAGATTGGCAGATGTCCGTTAACCACAAACGATAGGTATCAAAACTATCTACAGGGACAGTAACGACTAAAGAATCTAAATTCCCCCCCGCATCAGTTTGGGAATTTTGAATCAATTCTCGGAGAAACCATTCGCCTATTTGCTCAAAAGTAATCTCTGTCTCATCTAATCGCGGCAAAAAACCCTGAATATCGGCTCCAATTCCCCGTTTAAAACTCCGAAAAAATCGATTGTCTGTTGCCAAATCTAATCCGCGATCGCGTACTTGCTGCCCAATAAGAACTTTTTGCAACCGGGCATCCTTAACATAAACTAGGCTGGGAATTACTGGTGGAGAATTGGGGATTTTCTGGGAAAAATTGGGGAAAGTGATCGTTTCTGCTGTTTTAGTCACGCCATTCCAACGAGTAATCACAGTGTTACTGGTACCAAAGTCGATCGCATAGGAATTAGTCGAATTGAGATTATCTGCCATAAAGCAATTATCAAGTGGAGAGTTCTATATCTTAAAAAGCTTATGATAGCGAAGTTTGAGCAGAAAATAATAGTTAAAAAAACTTAAATAGCGATCGCTAGAAGAAAAATCAATTTTCCTCATCCTTTATCCTT
>NZ_ALVZ01000156.1 GCF_000332055.1 Xenococcus sp. PCC 7305
GACAAAAATCATCTACGTCGCAAAAAATTGCTGTGATATCTAATCTTGATGTCATCATAAAATTAGCTGAGATTCTCTAATTCTGCTTATTATGAGTATACAATGTCAGCCTTTCTTTTCTCTCAAATTTTCGTCGAACTCACGTTGCACAGTGAGCAGAGAGATAAATCCGTTTTGGTGAGTCAGTGGCATCAGAGTTTCTTGTAAATTTCCTTACGATGACCTACTCTGACTACTAAAATTAATAAAATCTCATCTTCCACCAAATAAACAACCCTATATTTTCCAACTCGTATTCTATAGTAGTCGTGCTTATCACCTTTAAGTTTGGCACAACCTTCGGGACGAGGATTCTTGCTTAGTTCCGCAATCGCATTTTTAATACGTTTTATATCTTGAGACTGGATGGATCTAAAATCTTTTTTAACTCGGCTATCAAACTTGATTGTGTAGAAATTCAACTTAAGCCTCTAAATCATCAAAAAACTCATCAAAGCCAATAGTTTTCCGCTGTGGATCATTCATTCTAGATTCTGCTGCTTCAAGATCGATCCGATCTTCCGCTTGCTGCAACAATTGTTGAAAAAGCTCATAGTCCTTAGCCGAAATCAGATAGACAGCTTCCTTCCCAGAACGCTTAATAGCAATTTGTTCTGAGCCATAGGCTACTTGATTGAGAGTATCGGCAAAGTTTTTTCTGGCTTCTCCTGAAGATAAAGATTTCATAGTGATGATTTGTACTCTATGTACATAGTGTACACTAGCTAATCTCCTGATGGGATTGAGAAAATACGCGATCGCACATTAATAAATAAATCAAGAAAGCTTGGTTCGGTCTGAACAGAAATTTTTTACGCTGTAAGCTTGCTAAGGGAACAGGCAGTAACGCAAACTTGAGGATAGGGAAAAAACTTACTCATAAGAATGATGGTCGCAGCGCAACTTCAATCGATAATTAATGCTCATACTCAACTAGAAAAAGTTAGCGATTCTACTTGGCAACCCAAAATAGCCCAGACCGTAACCGATTCTACCGATGCTATTTATCTAGCTGTTCCCGAAACTGTGGCAGATTTGGCAACAATTATCGAAGCCGCAGCCCAAGAAAAATGG
This sequence comes from Xenococcus sp. PCC 7305, assembly GCF_000332055.1. GTDB lineage: Bacteria > Cyanobacteriota > Cyanobacteriia > Cyanobacteriales > Xenococcaceae > Xenococcus. The sequence goes on from NZ_ALVZ01000156.1 coordinate 1,114, forward strand.
CGCATCATCCCCTGTGGCAATGGCAGTAAATTGGATTGGGGCAGTTTGACCGAAAAGATTAACCTAGTAGTAAGTACTCAAAAATGCGATCGCATTATCGATCATGCAGAAGGAGATCTCACCGTAACAGTAGAAGCAGGAGTTCAACTAGCAGATCTTCAAGCAAAATTGCAAGCAACTGGGCAATTTCTACCGATTGACCCCATTTATCCTCAAGAAGCTACTATTGGGGGCATTGTGGCCACCGCCGATACAGGAAGTTTGCGTCACGGTTACGGAGGAATTCGGGATTTAATTTTGGGCATATCCTTTGTCCGTGCCGATGGCAAAATTGCTAAAGGAGGCGGCAGAGTAGTGAAAAATGTCGCCGGTTACGATCTGATGAAACTGTTTACTGGTTCCTACGGCAGTTTGGGGATTATTTCCCAAGTTACGTTTCGCACTTATCCGATTCCCGCAACGGCCCAGACTTTTATCCTCACAGGAGATGCCCCATCCATCGCAACAGCAATTAAGCAAATCAAAAACTCCGGCCTGACGCCAACGGCTGCTGATTTGGTTACAGGCTCAGTGAGCTCAGCTTTAGAGCTTGGCAATAAGCTGGGTTTATTGGTTCGGTTTCAAACTATTCCCGAAAGCATTGCCGAACAAGGCTCACAGTTAGACGCGATCGCCCAATCCTTAGATTTATCCGTTACCAGTTACCAAGAAGAAACCGAAGCCCAAATCTGGCAAAAACTATCGGAGCTGATTCGCATTCCCCAGAGCTCGGATGGGATTACCTGTAAGCTAGGAATCTTGCCCAGCTCGGCGGTGCAACTGTTCCAAGAATTGGCAGAAATATCACCAACGAAATCTTTAGCTAGAATTCATATCGGCAGTGGTTTAGGGTCATGTCAGTGGCTCGAATCAGACCGAGCAGCCATCACCAGAATGCGATCGCTATGCCAACAGCAACAGGGTTTTCTCACTGTCTTAAGCGCAGCCAAGTCCGTTAAACAGGAGATTGATATTTGGGGTTATTCAGGAAATACAGCCATTATGATGCAAAAAATCAAACAACAATTCGATCCCCAAAATATCTTTAATCCTCAACGTTATGTAGAATAATAAGATGTATTAGTTTGTATTATTCGTTTTTCCTCTTGTGAGAGTTTACACATAACATGACGACAACAAGCTTTAGGTTAGATGATGACCTCGAAAATCAATTAAACAGTATTGCGAAAAATCTGAGTCGCTCAAAAAGCTGGATTATTAACGATGCCCTAAGACTCTACATTGCTCGCGAAGAAAAGAAACAACAGATGCTTCGTGAGACAGAAGAAGCCCTTGCCGACTTAGAAGCTGGACGAGTAGTTTCTGGGGAGGAAGTGATGAAATGGCTTGAAACCTGGGGGACTGCTAATGAGACAAAAGCACCCAAATTATGACCCAAATTCAATTTTCAGTAAGTGCCATAGCTGATTTACAACGCTTAAGAGATTTTATTGCTGTTAATAGTGAAGAAGCTGCGGCAAGAGTTGCGCTGAGAATTCGAGAATCTATTGCCACACTGGCTCTTTATCCAGCGAAAGGCCGTCCAGTTAATGATTTAGAAGGCGTTCGGGAATTAATCGCAGGCAATTATGTGATTCGTTATCTATATGAAAATGAAGAGAGAATAGTGATTTTGAGAGTTTGGCATGGTAAAGAATACCGTGATTCTTGAAAAAAACTTAATTTAAACTAAATAAGGGAGCGCTTTTTGCAGCGATCGCGCTTGGTAAGCAGATTACCTTGAAAGAATCTAACCAAGTCCCAATTGATTGGTCAATGTTGCATCATAAATAGCTTCTTTCCAATGAGAAGCAGATTGGATTTGCGCAGAGGAAAGATTTTCGACCCCAAAAAACTTGGTTTTCTTGATATTGGCATCTTTGAGGTTAGTTTTGATAAAGTTATTATCGCCAAAATAGGCCCGTTCCAAATTCGCTCTCACAAAATTGGTATCAGTAATTATGGCGCCAACAAAATCAACATTATTTAAATTAGCTTCGACAAAATTAGCCTCGCTCAGATCACTACCACTCAAGCGAGCATTAGCTAAATTCACATTGCTGAAATCGGCATTGGCAAGATTCGCATTACTCAAATTCGTATTACTAAGATTGGCTCCCCGAAGATCCGCATCCTGAAAATCGGCATTACTCAAATCTGCCCCATGAAGATCAATATTTCTGAGATCTGCACCTGAGGCAAATAGACCCTTCATAGTAACATTGTCCCCATTAAGATCTTGTAGCGCCTGGATTCTAGCATAACTAGTTTTCAAGCCGTGAGCTGCATCGACCACTTGCCAAGCTTCATACTGAGCCTGCTGAGTGCGATCGGGAGTTTCCAATAAAAACAAAAACAAAGCAACAATAATCGCAAAACCATCAAGGGCATCAAGCATAACTGAATTTTCTAATTCACAAAAAAACCAGTCCTTTGGCCCTTTGATCTCTTCTCGCGGTTTGGGATCAGAGCGTCGTTTGTGATGATGACGGATTGGATGTTGTCCGCATTCTAGTCCTTCGTGAGCAATCAAAGTTTCAAACAGAAACATGATCAACATTAATCCAAAAGTTAAAACCGTAGCTGTTAGGACACGAGAAATTCCTTTTTGTACATTCTTGAGCGATGCCATATGCTGTTTTTTTAGTTAGGTAACGTTTCTAGATAGTGCCAAAATTCCAGTAACTCATCATCGGTAAGATGTAAGCGCGATCGCTTGCCATAGGTGCTAAGGAGATAATCCCGACCCTGTTCTTTTGTCCAACTTAAGCGTTTCATCTCTAGATCAATTTTATGCCGAATCTGATTAAAATCAAATTCAGCTGGAGGCTCTGGCATAGTAGACGGCTCGGGAGCATAAGCTTCCTCGGTTGGCACTAGCTCTAATGGTGGTTCTAAGCTATTTCCCTTCAACTCTGGAGCATAAGAGACAGCAGGTTCTGGCTCAGGAGCATAAAGAATTGGTTCTGGTTCGGGCTCTGGTATATTTTTTGTCTCCATAACAGGTTCATGAGATAAAGCCTTTGGGACAGGAGAACTCGCAATTGATGGAGGACTCACCCTATTTGTGGCAATCTCTGGGGCGGTGACAATCTCTGGTTGGGGACTTACGGTTGTCGAGGTATTGGTGCCCTTGCGATCGGATAATTGCTCTGGAGCCTCAGAATCATGATGATTATTTGAGGAAGATTTCTCAGGGGGTGCCGCAGCTATAAGAGCAGAAGCCGTGGGAGAGGAAGTTGTGGGAGAAAAAGTCTTAATTCCCTGATCGGCTCTAGTTGCCAAATTCAAACTCAAATGACCATCTTCGAGAGTTAGAGTCTGCAATGCTCTAATTCTTGCATGATCCTCAGCTTTTTCCACACTATCTGCTCCAGCCAAGCCTGTCGCTAAAATTATGTCCTCAATTTGTATTGATACTCTAACAATATAGATGCCTCGATCAATGTCAATTAACTCACTAAGAATGCTGCCTTGAGGATAGAGATTACGAAATTTGCTTAACATTATCAATATGTGCGGAGAGAGTTAATACTAATTTACTATTTTTAACCCAAAATCAAAAAGAAATTTGCCATTGGTGACAGAAAAATTAAAATATAGAAATAACTTAAGGAGAGAGGAATAAGGAACGCGCACCAAGAGAGGAACACAAAACTATGAGTGCTTCCTTGCTGCTTGATTCTTTTACCTTCGTGATCATTTTCTCCCTAGTCTGACTGTAACTGCGTTTATTCAGTTGGGCAGATGGGCGATTAATCTCAATGCTAGTAACCTAGATTAGTTATTACCAAATCGGGAGAACCCTTACTTTTGAATCCTGATTAGGTCGAAAACATTGCTGAAATGTAAGTAGCTATTTGAGGTTAGCAAGCAGTTATTAGGTTAGATTAACATAGGCTTCGTCAATTTTCAGACGAATTACCTATTTATTTTTAGATTAAGGCTGAGATCGATTTACTTTCATAGAATAAGGACTATTGTTGATGGATTTTTCAATCGCTACATTACTAACTCAATTTATAGATGATAAGTTAGTTGCCAAAAAAAACTTAGAAAAAAAACTAGGTTGCGAAGATGACATTAGCATTCAAAAATTAGAAATCGTTTTGGATGCATTGGAAAAAACAGGTATCTTGACCAAGGATCGGGGAAAGTATCGTCGCCTTAAAGAGGAAAATGTCGTCGAAGCAAAATTGCGCTGTTCTAGTAAAGGCTTTTGTTTTGCGATTCAAGATGAAGAAAATGCGGATGATATTTATATTCGAGAAAGTCATCTTAGTAATGCCTGGAACGGCGATCGCGTCTTGGTAAGAACTATCAAGGAGGGAAGTCGTCGTCGTTCTCCTGAAGGAGAAGTAAAACTCATTTTAGAACGTTCTAACCCTTCTCTGCTCGCAACAGTCACTGAGTCTGAAGAGCATTATAAAGCCGTTCCTTTGGACGATCGTTTACTCTTTGAATTAGATCTTGAGCAAAATGGTCAAAATTTAGCCGAAGCAGTTGAACATTTGGTTCATGTTTCTGTCTTGCGCTATCCTTTGGGACAGCATGCTCCTTTAGGAACAGTTACGAAGATCCTAGGAAGTGACGCTGAAGAAGCTTCTGATGTCGATATTGTTTCTTGCAAACATGATCTGCCCCATGATTTTAAGTCCAATGAAATTGAAGCAGCTGAGGCTTTACCATCGAAAATTCCCGCAGCTGAAATCAAACGTCGATTGGATCTAAGAGAAAAGTTAACCGTGGCGATCGGCGCGGAACTAGCGTCTGAAGATACTAGTTGGATTGAAAATGCTTTTACCCTAGAGCAAAATGGGGACGGAAATTGGCAACTGACAATTCACATTGCGGATGTGGCTCATTACATAGAGGCGGATACCGTTCTCGATCGCACTACCCAGAGAAGAGGTACCGCGATCGACCTCCAAAAACGAACTATCCCCTTATTCCCTGATGCAGTTTGTAAAATTTGTTCTCTCAAGCCAGGAAAAAACCGCTTGAGCATCTCAGTTGCCATGACAATCAATCCTCAGGGAGAGATCATCGAGTCCAAAATAGAGCCCAGCGTAGTTTCGGTAGATCATTATTTTACCTACCAAGAAGCCCAGTCTTTATTGGGAGAGTCAGCAGAAGTTGCAGCCAAACTAGAACCTGCGGTTGCCATGCTCAACAATCTCTTCTTTACCCTCAGTCCCCTTGTAAAGGCCCAGCGATTACAGCGAGGCGGCTTTGAAATTACCACTCCCACCGTTAAAGGATTGAATCAGGATGAGGGGCGTTTGGGTGTTATTTTGACCACTTCTAGTTTGCCAATCAAAGCTTTATTGACCGAATTGATGGTATTGCCTGGACAAGTGGTCGCCGAACAGTTCCAAGCTTGGGATGTGCCGGGAATTTATTGTATTCAACCTGAACCAGATGTTGATGAGTTGGATGATTTGATTAAGTTAAGTAATAATCTAGGACTAGAAATTACTCTTGATCCCGAAGGGGAAGTTCAACCCCATGATTACCAATCCCTAACTCAAAAATTTGCCACTTCTGCTGAGAGCCAAGTTCTCAATTATTTGTTGCAAAATACCCTAAAGCCTATCAAATACATTACGAAGCTGGGAAAACATTTTGGTCTAGCTTGCGAAAATGGTTATACCCATTGCATTTCCCCTGGCCAAAGATATATTGACCTTGTGGTGCAGCGCATTATCAAAACTGTCTTTGAATCTGGGCGCGATCGCCGCAGCAGTAGAACTAAAACAGTAGTAGATTTGGGTAGTAGTAGTTGCCGTGGTCAGATTGCTTGGAACGTCTTGCCCCCCGCAATGCATGAACAACTAGATATTGAGCTTCATGCCATTTTGCCCCGTCTCAATGATCGCGAAAAAATTGCTGAGGATGCGGAAAAAGATCTCGCAGGACTTAAAAAAGCGGAAAAAATGAAGGAACGTACTGGCAAAATCTTTGAGGGTCTTATTGCCGGAGTCCAGTCCTATGGTTTCTTTGTCGAAATTGAAGATTTGTTGGTAGAAGGACTAGTCCATGTCAGTTCTCTAAAAGATGACTGGTATGAATATCGCTCTCGTGAAAGTTGTCTCAAAGGCCGCAAAAGCAATACTACTTACCGTTTAGGCGATCGTGTGGAAGTAGAGGTTAAAAGCGTAGATTATTACCGTCAACAAATTGATTTAGTTACGATAAATAGCAGCAGTAATGACAATAACAACGATAGTGGGAATGACAACGGAGCATGGGAGGAGGAATAATCTAAATCCTTAAACCATAACTAGTTCAAAAACCTTTTTCGCCCTTCAAAGCGAGGCTTGTGTCTCAAAGGGAGAAGTCAGAATTATTCCCTCTGCCCTCTGCCCTCTGCCCTCTGCCCTCTGCCCTCAAGGGCGAAGCTAATTGTTCGACTACAGAAGTTGGGGAAGGATTAACAGCCGTTTGGTAAACTTCTTGAGCAAACACATTTTGCACAATGAACAAAGAAATAAAGGAAATAACAGCAGCAATAATCGGGGTGGTGACCCAGCCAGAAGCAATGCCGCCTAAAACACCCCATTTGACTTGTCGAACTCCCTTTGCCCCTTGCAACATGGCAATTCCGATGACTGCTCCGACTACTGCTTGGGAACTAGATACGGGAATTAAGGGAATCGGCGGTAAACCCAAACTGGCAACGAAATTAGATAATTCAGTGGAAGAAAAAACAAAGAGAACTAAAGAACTTGAGGTGACAACTACCAAGGCACCTGTGGGAGATAAGGTCATGAGGCTTCCTCCAACTGTCATCATTACCCTTTTAGAATAGGTAAAAACTCCGATCGCGATCGCGATCGCACCCAGTAAAAATAATTGCTCAACCGCCGAAATATCAAAAATACCTGAAATTTTAAGATCCTTGAAGGGTGAAGATGGAACAAAAACCCCCATCACATTACCAATATTATTTGCTCCTAAAGTATAGGAACCAAAGGCACCCACAATAATCAAACCCAAACGGATATTTCTATCAAGACTTAGAAGATGGGGTTTCGTTTTTTTTATCGATAGAACAACAAACTTATAGATGAAAGCAGAGAAAATTGCCGCCAAGATAGGGCAAGCAACCCAGGTACTTAAAATCTTGGCCAACTCATTGAGATCTGTTGCTGAGCCACTAAACCAATTCCAACCGACAATAGCACCAACTACTGCTTGAGAAGTCGAAACAGGCAGTCCCAACTGGGTCATAAATAATACCGTAATTGCAGCGGCTAGAGCTACGGTAAAAGAGCCAGCCAAGGCATTGACCGCCCCCAACTTTCCAAGGCCATCTGCGGCACCTGCACCGGCTGTTACCGAACCAATTATGATAAAAACGCTACAAATAATAGCTGCGGTGGAAAAACGGATCATACGACTACCAACAGCCGTACCAAATACATTAGAAGCATCATTAGCTCCTAGTGACCAGCCCAAAAACAAGCCACTGGACAAGAAAATTAAAGTAGCGATTAATTCCATAAATTTTTTGTTTTCCTTAAAACCTAGCCCCTAATCTTTAACGCCTAAATACCTAGTTTTTTTTATAGGGTTCGCTGAATTGCATAGATGTCTAATTCATCTGCGACATCTTCTGCCTTATTGGCGATCGCATCAATAGCATCAACGCGATCTCGTAAATTGATTTTTTCGGAAAATTTCAAGTTAGTATTAAAAATTCTCTTTTTCAATCTAATGGAGATTTTGTCAGCCTCAGATTCATAAACTCTGACTTGATATATGTGATCTCTGACTATTTTGGGATCACGAAAAAAAGTGCGCGCCGCAACAATTACTGTCTGGACACTTTGTGCTACAACTTTAACCAACTCTAGAAATGAATTTTTAGTGATTTCTCTTTCTGTTGTAGAAATATTACCTTCATTTTGATAGTTTTGGCCCTGTTCAATCATCAGCTCCTGAAAATTGTTTCCCATAGCATCAAGCAAAGAAAACAAATCTGTCAGCAAGCGAAGCACGTCTGCTCGAAAATCAGGGATTAACATTTCGCTGTAAAGTACATTTATAATCGAACGCCTCAAATCCTGACATCTTTCTTTGAGGGTAATAATTTGTGATAATTTTTCCTCACAAGCCTCCGAGGCTCGCTCTGCTTTGATGTAGGCAGTAATTCCTAGCTCAAAGTAAATTGCTCCTTCCGCAACTTTATCGAGAAATTCATCAATTTGCCCTTCTAATAATTTTGTTTTGCCAAACAGGGCTGGGGTTTCTTTCGACATAATTTTAGAAACTGGGTTTTAGGTGTTAGGTGTTAGGTGTTAGGTCTTAGGGTTTAAGGCGCTCATTTATTACTTATTACTGATTACTTATTACTTATTAATTAGTATTTCTGAGGAACAACATGTAATTCTTCCATTGCCAGCTCATCATCATACTCATTTGTGAGATCGCGATCGCCCAGTTCAAATTTCTTCGGGGTCAAGTCCTCATAGGGGATTAAACTCAGGAAATGGGAAATACAATTGAGCCGAGCGCGTTTTTTGTCATCCGCCGGGACAATATACCAAGGCGACTCATCATGATCTGTCGCAAGTAACATATTGTCTCTAGCCTGAGAATACTCATACCAACGCTTATAGGATTCTAAATCCATAGGGCTTAATTTCCAGACCTTGCGTGGATCTTCAATCCGTTGCTTAAAACGCCGTTTTTGTTCTTTCATACTGGTATCTAACCAGTATTTGATGAGGATGATTCCAGACTCTTTTATATAATGCTCAAATCCTGGGACATATTGCAGAAAGTTTACATATTCTTTCTTGTCACAAAAACCCATAACTCTCTCTACGCCGGCACGATTGTACCAACTGCGATCGAAGATTACGACTTCGCCAGCTGCGGGAAAATGTTGCATGTAGCGTTGGATATACATTTGAGTTTTTTCCCGCTCTGAAGGAGTAGGCAGCGCAACCACACGGAATACCCGAGGACTAACTCTTTCGGTAAGTCTTTTAATGACACCTCCTTTCCCTGCTGCATCTCGGCCTTCAAAGACGACAATCACTTTTAGTCCTTTTTCTTGAACCCAATATTGCAATTTAACTAATTCGGCATGGAGTTTTGTTATTTCAGCTTCATAAACTTTATTCGAAAGTCTTGGTAACTTTTCTGAGTTTTTTTGCTTTCCTTGTTTCTTTTTACCCATCTTTTTTGCCTATAATTCCTACTTAAATTAATAAAAGCCTTGAATATTTGATCCTGAATCATAAATTCAGATTTTGTAAAACATAAGAAAATATTATGATAATTTTTGCGATCGCAACTTAGAAAAGGTGCTCTTTGTTACTAAAAAATGAGACAATGGGAGTCTTGCGCAAAATTAATTTGACTTCTTATTCGCTCTATTTGCTAGTTAAACATTAAAGAGAATTTCCACCGCAATAAATTTTATAGACAAAATGGTACAAACTCCAATTGCTCCGACCAAGAAAGTATCAAAGCTAGAGTTCACAAAAGAACGTAGTAATTTCTTGCGTGAGCCTGTAGCTACAGAAATACTCCAAGACACAACTCATTTTACAGAAGATGCGATCCAAATTCTTAAATTTCATGGCTCTTATCAACAAGACAACCGAGATAATCGGATAAAAGGCCAAGAAAAAGATTATCAAATGATGTTGCGTACCCGTTCTCCTGGAGGATTTATTCCCGCGCAGCTATATATAGCTCTAGACAAATTGTCAGAAGAATTTGGCAACCACACTCTCAGGACAACTACTCGTCAGGGTTTCCAAATCCACGGCATCCTAAAAAAGAATCTAAAAGAAACTATTGCTACCATTGTGCGCAATATGGGTTCAACTCTTGGGGCTTGCGGTGATTTGAACCGTAACGTGATGGCACCTCCAGCACCTTATAAAAATAAACCTGAATATCAATATGCTTGGGAATATGCAGATAAGATTGCTGATTTGTTAACGCCCCAAACTGGTGCTTATTATGAAATTTGGCTCGATGGCGAAAAGATCATTAGCGCCGAAGAAGCAGAGGAAGTCAAAGCGGCCAGACAGAAAAATGGCACGGGGACAGTTATTCATGGCAATGAGGAACCAATCTATGGCACCCACTATATGCCACGGAAATTTAAAATTTCTGTAACTGTTCCTGGGGATAATTCCATTGATGTCTATACCCACGATATTAGCCTGGTCGTTATTCTCGATGAACAAGGAGAATTAGAAGGGTTTAATGTTCTAGCTGGTGGCGGCATGGGTCGCACCCATAATAAAGAAGAAACCTTCGCGAGAATAGCTGATCCCATTGGTTTTGTGGTGAAAGAAGATGTCTATGAGCTGATCAAAGCTATTGTAGCCACCCAAAGAGATTATGGCGATCGCTTTAATCGTCGTCATGCCAGAATGAAATATCTCTTATACGATTGGGGTGTGGAGAAATTCAAGGCCAAATTGGAAGAATTTTTTGGCAAGACAATTGCTCCCTATCGAGAATTACCCGATTGGAAATATCTAGATTTCCTCGGTTGGCATGAACAAGGTGATGGCAAATTATTTTTTGGCTTGTCGGTAGAGAATGGTCGGGTCAAAGACACTGATGAGTGGAAACTTAAAACTGCCTTACGGGAAATAATCGGCAAATTTGATATTCCCATGCGCCTAACGGCCAATCACGATATTATTCTTTATGAGATTGACCCAGAGAATAAAGCAGAGATTGAACAGATACTGCTTCAAAGAGGAATTGAAACCAATCCCGAGGCGATCGACAAATTTACTCGCTATTCGATGGCTTGCCCTGCATTGCCCCTTTGTGGACTAGCTGTTACCGAATCGGAACGAGTTTTACCTCAAATTAGCGATCGCATACGCACATTATTGACTAAACTAGGTATGGCTGATGAATATTTTGTCATCCGTATGACTGGTTGTCCCAATGGTTGCGATCGTCCCTATATGGCAGAACTAGGTTTTGTAGGTAGTGCTCCCAAAAAATACCAAGTATGGCTGGGAGGGACACCAGATCAAACCCAACTAGCTCAACCCTATGAGCAAAAAATGCCTGTAGATGAATTAGAAGACTTTTTTGAGCCTATCTTTGTCTTCTTCAAACAAAAGCGTCAAGCAGGAGAAAGTTTTGGCCTGTTCTGCTCTCGTATTGGCTTCGATGCAATTCGTAAATTTTCTGCTGATTATAAATTAGGTAGCTATATGGAAGAAACCACCACCAAACAACGCAAGTTCCGCAAAAATCAAAAACGGGTTAGTGTTCCCGATGAAATTTTCCCTCGCTTGAAGGAAATGGCACAACAAGAAGGGAGACCAATGAATCAGGTTATTGCTGATGCTCTAGCTGATTATTTTGCCAAAAAAGCCAATGGCTAGTCGGGCTGAATCTAATTAATTATTATCTATAAGATTTGAGTTTTGAAGAAGTGAGTATTCACCATTCAAGACTCTTTTTTTATATTGTGCCCTACATATATTATTCTAAATTTCATCAGGAATAACCCATTTAGGAGGTTCAGTTAGTTTTTTTCTCCTGGCTATTTCAGCTATTTCGATCATGTCATCTAAAGAGGTTTCGCTGATAAACTTAGAGGTTTTCTCTAGATGATTGTCTTGCGACACTGGATTCCCTGCAAGAGATTCTTGCTGATTATTGGTTGTTTTACTTATATTATGGTCTTCCATGATGCTTCGGATTGCTATTTTTACCTGCAAATATTGTAAATTATTATGCAATCTCGCAAACTTTTTGCCTCTTTATTTCTTATTTTTTGAGGGAAGATCAACATTTATTGCTTATCTCTTGCCTTTTGTCAATATGACAGTTAGAATGCGGCTGAAAACCTCCACACACTTATCCTTACTATGTCTGCTCTTCCTCAATATTATATTCAGGTCGGCTCTGATGAACATCTCTCCTCAGAGGTATCTAACACTCAGATAACATCTAATACTCAGCCGAAATCGAGTAATAATTCCCCTAGCGCACCTTCTCATTTTCCCCAAGCCAAAAAATTTCCTGCATATCTCAAGGTTTTACTTTTATTGCAGAAATGTTCTTTAGGGGTTGCAGGTTTGTCTATTGCCACAGGAATTGGTTTATATCTATCGACAGTTTCTATTCCTCAGCAATGGAGTAAAGAATACCGCAATCTGGAAACTTTACAAAGTCAAGAACGCCAGTTGACAAGTATTGGAGAGCGTTTAAAATATGAGGTCTCTCAACAAGCCCAGCAATTTCAGATGTCTCCCATCACGCCTGAAAATACTGTATTTCTGACGCCAAATACTGTAGCCGTCAAGCCTCAGCTTAACCAAAAAAATCAGGGTAAATCTCTCAAGAAAATCAGTCTTGGATACTAGTGCCGCCGCGCTGAAGTAATTAGGTAATAAGTAATAAGTAATGAGTAATAAGTAATGAGTAATGAGAAAGATTAGGGCGAGTAAATTATCCCAAAAGACTCGATTGCCCAAAAAACCTCGTAATCTTGCTCGTCAAGTTACGTTAAGATTGCTTCTAGTATGGGGGTTGTTATTTCTTTGTGCCACAGGATTGGCAGTGAGACTTTATCATCTTCAAGTTGTTGATCCTGTGATTGCCCATGAAAAAGCACCGAAAAATAAAAATTATAAGGCGATCGCGCGATCGCAACAGACGGCCAACTTACAATTATTCACTCCCCGCCGTCAAATTGTAGATCGCAATCAAAATGTTTTGGCTACAGATCGCATAAATTACGAACTTTATGTTCATCCTGCCCTATTCATCAAAAACGCCAAACCAGTTTCCGCAGAAGAAATTGCCCAAAGCTTAGCGACTATTTTAAAAACTGATAGCCCTGAGAACCTTTTAAAAAAGTTTGGTAGGCCCGGCCCTTTATTTAGAAATTTGCCAGAATCAGTAGTTCCGCAAATTCGTGCTTTGCAGATTGATGGTTTAGATCTTAGGAAAAACTATTCTCGCTATTATCCTTATCAGGACATGGCAGCAGAAGTTATTGGCTATATTAATAAAGATTCGAGCCGCGAACCCAAGGCAGGGTTGGAACTTACGCAAAATAACTTACTAGAGCGACCTTCGATTACTTTGAGGTTAAAGCGCAGTTTCTTGCAACTCAAGGGCAAAACTCAACCGATCTTTCATCCTGGGGAGTTAAAGCGATCGCAGAAACTTTTCCAGTTTGACGATCTCAGGCTACAAACTACCCTCGATTTGCGATTGCAACAATCAGCTCGTGAGGCTTTAAAAGCTGGGATGGACAAGTATAAGGCCAAAAGAGGAGCTGTTTTGGTAATGGATGTTTGGGATGGTTCGATTCCGATTCTCGTTTGTGAGCCAACCTATGATCCCAATCGCTATAACGAATACCAAGATTATAGTGTCTTTAAAAATTGGGCAATAACAGATCTTTATGAGCCTGGTTCGACTTTTAAACCAATTAATGTTGCGATCGCCCTAGAAGCTGGGGTCGTTACTCCCAACGCAAAAATTGAAGATACGGGAAAAACTGTTGTCAATACCCATACGATTCGCAATCACGATTATCGAGAAAAAGGAGCCAGAGGAAAAATTAGCATTCCTCAGATTTTGCAATATTCTAGCAATATCGGGATGATTAATATTATGAAGCAGTTGTCTCGTCCCGATTATTATCACAAGCTCCAAGAATTAGGGATCGAGGAGCCATTAAAACTAGATATTCCCGGTTATACTCCGGGTCAACTTCGGGACGAAGTGGAATTTTCGGTCAGAGAAATTGATGCGGCAACGGCGGCTTTTGGGCAAGGTTTTTCTCTCACGCCGATGAAACTGCTACAGTTGCATGCTGCGATCGCTAATGGGGGAGAATTAATGAAACCTCATTTGGTCAAAGGGTTAGTTGATTTTGATGGCAATATTCACTACGAGATTCCTTCTCAAAGTAAAAAAATTTGGGACTCCAAAATCACCCAGACTGTTCTAGAAATGATGGAAACAGTTGTGGATCAAGGCAGTGGTAAAGTTTCCCAAATTCCTGGCTATCGGATTGCCGGAAAAACAGGAACTGCCCAGAAAATCAATCAAACCGGAGCCTATGATGAAACCGCCAAGATTACAAGTTTTGTTGCCATTTTTCCCGTGGAAAACCCCCGTTATGCAATTTTAGCGGTAGTAGATGAGCCGAAGGGAAGATGGACTTTTGGTTCTACTGTGGCAGCTCCAATCGTAAAAGATGTGATCGAAACAATTATTGCTCATGAGGGAATCGCCCCATCTCGCGAACCGGAGAAAAATTAATTTTTTGGGTTTTAGGTTTTAGGTTTTAGAGGAATTCTGAGAATCGAGAAATTTAGATTTTATGTTCTCTGTCCCCTATTCCTCGTTACCTATTCTCTGTTCCCCAACAACTGCTTAAAAGTTTAAGCTTCCAGCATTTGCAGATTATATAAACTAGCATAAAGTCCATCTTCTTCTAATAATTGATCATGATTACCTGATTCGATTAATTCACCTCTTTTGAGGACAAAGATCCGATCCACATCTCGAATTGTGGAAAGACGGTGCGCAATAATTATCGCGGTGCGATCGCGCAATAAATGGTCTAGAGCTTCTTGAATCAAAGCTTCTGTCTTAACGTCCAAACTTGCGGTAGCTTCATCTAAGACCAAAACATGGGGATTGCGAATTGCCACCCGAGCAAAAGCAAGTAACTGTTTTTGTCCCCCAGAAAGATTGGTTCCTCGTTCTCGAAGTTCGGTATGATAGCCATTGGGCAAATCTTCAATAAATCCATCTATATTAGTCATTCTCGCGGACTGCTTGACTTCTAACAGATCATAATTATCTCCTAGCGTAATATTGCGCTGAACATCTCCTGCAAAAAGAAAACTTTCCTGGAGAATCACCCCAATATAGCGACGTAATTCCGCTTGGGAAATATCTCGAATGTCAATCCCATCGACCAAAATTCTACCTTTGCTTGGTTCGTAAAGACGACATAATAAACGAATAATCGAACTTTTTCCTGCTCCTGTGGGACCCACTAAGGCAATTTTTTCTCCTGGTTTAATCGTAAAATCTAGGTTTTTCAGGACATATTCGTCACTCTTGTAGCCAAACCAAACATTTTCAAATCTGATCTCGCCAATATGATCTTTAGCGGCAATTTTTTCTTGTAAAGATGAACTGTCCCCCGTATCTTTAATTTCAATGGGTTCACTCATTAATTCTGTGATACGTTCGATCGCGGTGAGTCCCGATTGAAACATGGTAAATTTATCTGCAAACTGCCGTAGAGGGTTAAATAACCTTTGCGAAAACAGAATAAAAGCCGATAGTTTGCCAAAAGTAATTGTAGTTTGTAAGACAAAAACACCACCAATCCAGAGCATTCCCGCGATCGCGACAAGAGAGATCCATTCTAAGGTCGCTGACACTGCCGAATCATGGAAAATTGTTTTATCAACAGCAGTCCGATAACGCTCATTCACCGAGCGATGCATCTCGGAATTATATTTTTCTCGTCGAAAGAGCTGCACAATATTAATTCCCGTGACATTCTCCTGCAACATCGAATTTAGTTTGGATAACTCTTCTCTCGCTCGATAGTTGGCTAGTCTATATTGCGACTGAAAATAAATAATTAAACCAGTAACAGGAAGCAGCATTAAAATCAGAATCGAAGCTAAACGCCAGTCTTCTAGATACATAAAGAAGATCAACGCCGCAATAGACATAATGTCGCTAACCACTCCGATCGCCCCAGTGGCAAAGACATCTCCGAGAGCTTCGACATCATTGGTTACGCGGGTAACCAACTTTCCCACAGGAGTTCGATCAAAAAACCGCGAAGCGAGAGATGTCAGATGGGTAAATAAGTCCTCTCTCACCGACGCGGTGATTTCTTGTCCCAGTTTTTGCACTAGATAACCTTGAGCCGACGAAAACATCAGTTTGATGGAAACTGTTACTAGTAAAAATACGACTAAAACATTAATGCCTTGGGCAATAGTTTTTCCTTGAAGAAATGACCAAGTCGGCTCCTCTTTGAGCAGAGATACGGCTTGTCCAATAATAATCGGCTGCACTGCACCAGCGATCGCCAGAGGGAATAGTAAAATCAAGCCAATGATCAAAATTTTGCTATTTTTTTGCAGATAGGGAATTAATTTGAGAAATAATCGCCAATCATTATCTTTTTTTTTATTGCTGAGAAAAGGAGTTTGGTTCATTTAGTTCAGGTAACGCTCATCAGTCATCAGTCATAAGTTATCCTCCTTCGAGGACTTGGTCAGTAACCAGTAACTAAATTATTTATTAATTGAGGATATCAGTAATGTTATCAAAGTCAGATATAATTTGACGAGCGACCATAGCGAAGCTTACTTGTCATGGTAACGCGTTAGGTTACATTATGATTTGGCGGTTAAGCCAGGGCATCTCTCCCGTAGAAGAATTTCTATCTGCCATCTCCCTTCGCCTAGCAAAGCCCTGTTAAACAAGTGAAAAGATATCAGTGATCGAGCTTTAAATTTATGAAAACGATAAAAAAGATAATTGCTAATAGCCAGAAGAAACTACTTTATAGCTGGATAAAAACAGTATCTCTGATTGTATTTGTTATCAGTAGCACCTTGATTGCCTGGCAACCACCTGCGATCGCATTCTTAGCCCAAGGAAATGCTATTACCGATCCTAATGCGATTCTACGCTATGCTTTGCCAATTGATAATGACCAAATTCGCCAGCTCCAAGATGATCTAGAAGATCTCTCAGAACAGTTGCGCAGTAAACGATGGAGCACAATTAGCAAAGATCTCAAAGATGCACTCTATGTTCTTGAGTATCGTCGTGACAACATTCTTGAGAGCATTCCCGAAGACTTACATCCTCGTAGTGAAATCTTGATGGATAAGATTACCGAAGGAATTGAAGTAATCCAAGATTTTGCTCAAGATAAAGATCGCGACCCTATCTATATTAAAAAAGAAGAGATTCTTGGCTATGTCGGCGAATTAGAAGAATCAATGGTTACAGAATTCCCCTATGAAGTTCCCGAAGCCTATGCCTATTTACCGCAACTTCTCGGTCGCGCTGTGGTAGAAATGGAAACAACTAGAGGCACCATAGATATTATTGTTGATGGTTATAGTGCGCCGGTGAATGGTGGTAACTTTGTTGATTTGGTGCAAAAAGGTTTTTACGATGGCGCGAGTTTTGATTATGCGAAGGATACTTATTTACAAGCGGGAGATCCTCCCGGTCCTACAGCTGGTTTTATTGACCCCAATACTGGAGAATACCGTGCTATCCCTCTAGAAGTTTTAGTCGCAGGGGATAAGAAACCTACCTATCGATACACTCTAGAGCAACTTGGTCGTTATTTGGATGTGCCAATTATTCCTTTTAATGCCTATGGTGCAGTGGCTCTAGCTCATCCAGCTTTTAGTCCTAATGGTGGTTCTTCGCAATTTTTCTTCTTTAAATTTGACACTGAATTAACTCCTCCTGGTTTTAACTTGATGGATGGGCGTTACTCAATATTTGGTTACACAGTCAAAGGCAAAGAGTTAATCGACAAAATGACCACCGATGATAAGATCATCTCTGCTAAAGTCGTTCATGGTCTGGAAAACCTAGTTCAACCCGACTAATCAGTTATCAATTAAGTACCTAGGCAAAATTAATTGTATATTTTGGGGTTTGGGGTCTTAGGGGATTTGGGAATTGGGGAAAAAAAGATAGTCAATTTCAAATTTACACAAATAATTTTGCTTACCTACTTAAAATTGGTCAATGTTTGATATTTAATGCTCAATGTAAAAGATATTGGGGAACAGGGTTTACTCAGAAAGTTACAAGCTTTTTGTCCGACCGATGTTGTGGGGGATGATGGAGCGATTTTACAACTTAAGCGCGATCGCAAGTTGGTAGTGACCACCGATGTCCTAGTTGATAATGTTCATTTTAGCGATCGCACTACCTCAGCTTTTGATGTGGGTTGGCGTGGTGCCGCTGCAAATTTATCAGATTTAGCGGCTATGGGCGCAACTCCCATCGGCATTACTGTTGGGTTATCTCTTCCTGGAGAGACCCCTGTGTCCTGGGTAGAAGAACTATATCGCGGTTTGGATAGTTGTTTGCGTAAATACCAAAGCGCGATCGTCGGTGGTGATATTACTCGCTCTGAGGTGATTACTATTGCCATAACTGCTTTGGGAGAAGTTTCTCCTGGTCAAGAGATTCGCCGTAGTGCTGCGCAGGTAGGAGATGCGATCGCAATTACTGGATATCATGGTCTATCCAGAGCCGGTTTAGAATTGCTGCTACATCCCGAATTAGGTCAAAATTTGACTCCAGTGGAACAGAAAATTCTGATGAAAGCTCATCAACAGCCCCAACCCCGACTGAATGTATTGTCAATCTTGTCAGAGCTGGGAGAGAATATCCGAGTTGCGGGCATGGATAGTAGTGATGGGTTAGGGGATGCGATCGCTCAGATTTGTCATTGCAGTGAAGTCGGAGCCGTAATAGATTGTAATGCTTTACCGATTCATCCTGCTTTGAGTAATTTCGTCATGCCATCCCAAGCCGAAGACTGGATTTTCTATGGTGGCGAAGATTTTGAGTTGGTTCTCTGTTTGCCGGAAAATCTGGCCATATCGCTAGTCGAACAATTAGGCAATGGCGCAAATATTATCGGGGAAATCACGTCCGAACCTGAAATTGTTATGAATAATCCTCGCAATGCTGATTTAAAGTCTTTATCTGTCTTGAGAGCAGGATTTCAACATTTTAATTAAAATCTCTTCACGATTAGCTATAAGTGATCAGCCGTTAACTTACATTTATTCCCATGAATCAGCAACAGAAATATGGCCTAGCACTGCATACTACTACTCCACAATTAGGCATCTGTTTAGACAATTTTCAAGGCGATCGCCGTAGCCAAATCTGGGATCTCGGGCGAGATTTATCTTCTTTGCTCCATCAACATCTGCAATCAATGCTCGTACCCCAAACTTGGCAAGATTTAAAATTTATTGCCGTTGCCAAAGGCCCAGGAGGCTTCACTGGTACCAGAATGGGGGTTGTTACCACTCGTACTATTGCCCAACAGTTAAATATTCCTCTTTACGGCATTTCTACTTTAGCTGCGATCGCGCATTCTGCGATCGCTAATCCTGATCGCAATTCTTTAATCGCAGTACAAATGGATGCGAGAAGAGAGCAATTGTTTGCTGCGATCTATCAAATAAGCGAGAATGGCATTTGGCAGCCCTACTTATCAGATATGGTAATCGGCACCGTAGAATGGCAAAATACCTTATCAGATTTAGACTCACCCTATAAATTAGTTATATCCCCGACCGAAACTGCTAATACAGTTATTGATGTTCTAGAACTTGCTCATGCTCAATGGAGACAAGGAAAGAAAAGCCAATGGCAAGATATTGTCCCCTTTTATGGGCAACATCCTGTTAGATGAAGGCAGAGGGCAGAGGGCAGAGGGCAGAAGGCAGAAGGCAAAGGTTTCTATCAACAATTATTATTTAACTGGTTTGAGACGTGTAAACTTTAAGCTGAACTTGCCCCCACTGGTTTCCCCAAAGGCCCGAACCCGCACGATATACTTGCCATTCTCAACGATTCTTGAAAATAGCAATGAGTTTGTTGTTCCATCAGGAGCATCATCATTCTCTGCAACAGTGGAACCATCATTTGCAATCAGCATAATCATGGTGTCAAACTCATCAGAAGTCAGATCAATCGCCACTTGATCCCCTTTTTCCAATTGAATATAGTAGTCGCGAGCAAAACCCCCCTCGCCAGTGGGAATATCGTGCTCTGAAAGGGTATCGGAAATTTCTTTGTCCGAAGAAATTCCATAGGGATTATAAAGTCTGTTTTGGGCTTCTGCTGGTGACATGAACATCGCGATCGCCACCAGGGCAATACCCATAGGAAAATTGCAATACCAGCGATTAAAAAACAGTTTAGCCATACAAAAAAATTGAACCAACCGAGCCTAGAGCCCCAATAAGCATAATTAGAATATTCATCTCTACAATTCTATATCCCCTATGCAAAAAGAGCTCAGAGATTTTTATCTCAGCACTAGGTTTAGTTGTATTTCAGTTGGAATTTAGTTCTTAGTCGAAAACAAAGATGAATTTTTTACTTTATTGAATACCCTGACCAATACCACGACAGCAAAAATCAACCATAGCAAAGAGCTTAATTGACCTAACAAAATAGATATATCCATCATAATTTCCAATCTTTAAAACCAAACAAGATTATTCCCTTCGAGTCTCCCTCAGATTTCAGGGGCTAGACAGACTATTGATATCATTTTTGTTGATTCTTAATATATTTTAAAGGAAAGCCCTAGAGAGTTTAAAAAACTACAAATCTTTTTACTTAAATTACGCATTTTAATTCTTATTAAGTTCTACCATTTACTAAACTGAATAATTCATAAAAAGTAATTCATAAAATAGAGGAAGTTGCCATGCAACCTTTACTCCCACAAAATGACCCTGATCTCGATACAAGAAACCAGGCCATTGGACAACAACGCCAGAAATATCAATGGAGCTACTATCCCAATGATAATGGCACTCCCATGGTGAAAAAATTACCTCAAGATGAGCAGCCTTTTAATAAACCCCAATGGATTCGTGACTCTATTTCAGTAATCTTAAGAGTCTTTGGCAATCAGTCTTTAGAAGATTTTTTAGCAGGCAGCTCTTGCTCTAAGTTTGTACTTTACGGCATTACTACCTGGGTTTATCGATTTATCAATAACATTAAAAACACTAAGTTTCTCCTCTGGCTTCTCAACAGATTAAAGCCTTTGCTTCAGCGTCTGTACCGCAGAAGAGAATTAGCCACCCAAACCCCTAATAGACCAGAGAAAAACTCTCAGAACAATCAGCAACAAAATCTCACTAGTTTAGAAAAAACGCTTCAAGACTATCAAAATTTATTTCAAATTATTTATCTTCCCTGCGTTAGCGAGCATTTTCAAGAAGATCGTGAGTTCGCGGCGCATCGGGTTGCCGGCCCCAATCCATTGGTGATTGAGCGGGTGAAGGAACAACTTCCCCCAAATTTCCCCGTAACTGACAACCAATATCAAGCTGTTATGGGAAAGGAAGATTCTCTTGCTCAGGCAATTCAAGACAAAAGGCTTTATTTAGCTGACTATAAGATCTTTGATGGTATCAAAGCTGGCGACTTCCCCCCAGAATACACCAAATACCTATGTGCTCCTTTAGCTTTATTTTCAGTACCTCAAGCTGGTAATTGCCCTCGTTCTTTAGTCACTGTCGCCATTCAATGCCATCAAGCGCCAAGTTCGACAAATCCTATTTTTACGCCTCCACCACCCAGCACCCCCAAGGATCAGCAATGGTCTTGGTTGATTGCCAAAACTATAGTGCAAATTGCCGATGCCAACTATCATGAGTTGATATCCCATCTGGGGCGAACACATCTACTCATAGAACCTTTTGTAATCGCAACGGAAAGAGAACTAGCCCCCAATCATCCTTTAGGATTGCTGCTGCGCCCCCATTTTCAAGGCACTTTGTTCATTAACAATGCTGCAACAGTAGGTCTAATCAACAAAGATGGCATAGTTGATGCTACTTTTGGGGGAACTTTAAATGAATCCCTGCGGATTACTCTTGAAGGCGTTAGAGGCTATCCTTATTCCTTTAATGACTCAATGTTACCCAAGTTTTTTGAGCAGCAAGGAGTTGATGATCCAGACGCCTTACCTGATTATCCTTATCGGGATGATGGGATGTTAATTTGGAATGCAATCCACACATGGGTTACTAGCTACATCTCTATTTACTATCACAACGATCAGGATATCGTGGATGATTCGGAACTTCAGCATTGGGTTCATAGCCTAACAAAAGATAATGGCGGGCGCATGAAAGGGTTTGGTGAGTCCAATTCGTCAGGGGGTTTAGATATTCATTCCAAAACATATCTTATTGATGCGGTGACGCTACTTATCTTTACTTGCAGCGCCCAACATGCAGCAGTCAATTTTGCTCAAGCTACTTATATGAGCTACGCTCCCAATATGCCCTTAGCAGGATATAGTTCAGCACCTTCAACTGCCACGGGGGCAACCCAGAAATCTTATTTGGACTTATTACCTCCTTTAGTACAGGCTGAAGCTCAAATGAATATCACTTACACTTTGGGATCAGTTTACTACACAGAACTTGGTCGATATGCAGGCAAAGATCAGCCACCATACTTTAGCGATGGCAATGTCGCTCAACCACTGAAGGATTTTCAAGATCGTCTTCAGGAAATTGAAACTATTATTCAAGAGAGAAATGCCGTAAGACCTACTTTTTATAATTTTTTACGTCCCAGTAAAATTCCCCAAAGCACTAACATTTAGTTTTTTGGCAAGAGAGATACGCTGAAATTTTCCCAGTGTCTTTTCCCACTATCCTTAATTCGACGAGGTTTAAAGCAGATGAATCAGCCTAAAACAATAATCGAAGAGCAGAGATTTGACGAAATTCAAACTTGGATGCCCACAGGACAAGGTACAGAGTTACCAGATGTTTTAAAGGGTATCTATTTTATGGATGGCAATAAACTTCCTGACGATTGCTTCACGATGAATGCCCAATGGGATGCGGAGCGCCTTACTTTATTTATTCGCGTTTTTGATCCACTGCAATGGACTTTCAATCCTTCAGATAGTGGTCGTCAACTCCTGAAACTGATTCAGTTGACTAGGCTAGTTTATGAAATTCGCTTTAAAGATAATACCTTCAAGCGTGCAGATGCTATTCCTACAATTTTAGGATTCCGTTTACCTCGATGGATTGTCGTGTTTGAGATGAATCAAACAGAAGATAGTGTTGATGGTAGTACCTGGGATCGCAGAAACCGAGGATTTTTTCGCTTAATTCCCATGGGGGGCTATATTTTGAGAAAAATTGTGGACAAAAACGGCCAAAAACTGTCGACCTTTGACAAAATGCTGTCCCAAGTTGAGGAAACTTGTATTGTTGTGGCTGAACCTGAGTCCTAGACGACTAGTTAATCAATAATAATAATTTAAAATAACACTGCTTAAGTTTCAGCTTTTTTAGTCCGCCGAGCCTTACCCACTGTGCTGATGACGTCGATTAGCATTTCTAAAGCAACAGCTTTCCCTGGGCAAATACGCCCCGCAGTGCGATCGCCAACAGAGTTAAAACCCATATGAAAAGGACATAAATTCTCCCGCTGTGGATTAAAACTATAGGCGCTAGTACCCCAAAAATCTTCACTAAGCATTCCGAGTAGCATCGGAATTAGAATTTTTGTTCCTGTAGGAAAAGTTCGCTCCTTACCAGCTATGTTGACCGTAAAAGGTTCGGTAGCAACCCGATGAGAAGCACTCACTGGCATGAAAAGACGACCACATTCTAGGAGAAATAACTTGATTGCTTCTCGATCATCAAGATCAAGACTGTCCCAGTGAGCCGTGACATCAATTTTATTTGTCTGGCGGCCTTGATAAGCGGGCAAAGGTTGATATCCCATAGCAGTACGCCCCAAATGGAGAGGGCCTTGTAATCCCGCAATACTCATTACTGACACCATCAGTTTGGCCAGCTCACGCCGGGTCATATTGTTGTATTCAGGATTGTTGTCGGAAAAATTAGCTAAAGCAGGCGAGTTTTCGTAGATATCGGCTACCTGTTCGATAAGTTCTGGGAGCTCGCCAAAACCTGCGATTTTCAACTTTTCTAAAATGCTACTACCAGCAAAATAGTGTAATGTCCCTTTTTTTGTGTAATGCAAATTGGTCAGAATAGCAATTTCTTCTTTCTCCGGGTCAATCCCAAACAGAACATAGTGAAGATATCGCACCATAAAAACCATCCAGCCCTTTTGATCATCGGTAAAGAAAGCCTCTCCCACAGAGTGGGGCATCTCAAGATAATCAGTAGCAAGATTTTCCAATAGCTTTTGGGCTGTAGGGTCCTGTTGTCTTGCGATCGCAGCATCATTGATTAGATAATCGTTCATGCATTTACGAAAGGCTGAATGATCTTGACCTCCCGCTGCGCTGTCAGAAAGAGAAATTAGAAAAACATTTCTCCCACCATCATCGATAACTGCGGCATGATCTTTACTCAGCATAGTTGTGCCCAGACGCCAAGTACGAGCTTGAGGCGATGTGAGCGTTGTTTCAAGGGTGGGGAACTCTCCCAACACAACTTCCCCTGCACAACAAAAGTTTAAACCCAAAGCCTGGCGTTTGCCATCTAGGTAAACGGGATTATTTCCGAGCATCCCCTCGATAAAGCTGATCGGAGGCAAAAAAATCTTACTCAATAAATTATCAGGTTTCTCCAATGCCCAAGCCTGAAAATTATTGAGTGTTTTACCCAAAAATGAGGGAGTTACCTTCGGCAAAGTGTCTGGTGACATACTCATATTCTGACTGCTAGTTTTTGCTTAAGTATATAAGCCGATAGACATAAACAGCCTAAAATATGTGTCGAAATGTAAACTTACCTTGCACTTCATCTCAATTTTTCTAAGTAACTTATTTTTTCGGTAAAAGAGCGATGGGATTAACTGCCTTATTACCATTAGGACGGATTTCAAAGTGTAGATGAGGACCAGTGCTAAATCCCGTGCTGCCCATTTCCGCAATTTGTTGTCCTTGTTTGATTTTCTGACCTTTACGAACCAAAATCCTGTTGTTATGAGCATAAAAAGTAACACTTCCATCAGGATGTTGTACTTTGACTAACTTCCCATAGCCCCCAGAATTCCAGCCCGCAAAAATTACTTCTCCTGTTGCTGCTGCGACAATTGGGGTTCCGATCGGAGCGGCAATGTCTATGCCTTTATGCATTCTCCCCCAACGCCAGCCATAGCCTGAGGTGAAAGTTCCTTGGGCAGGCCACATATAACCATCAAAAAGACTTTCATTTCCAGGTAAATATTCCTCTGGAGCAGATAAGGGTGGAAGTTTTGGTCTCAATCCTTCTCTTAGAGAAGGAGCATTAAACAGCCTATTGTAACCTTCTGTAGGTCTAATTGCTGAACTGATGCGAAATTCTTCTGATGAATTATTATCCGACCTGGGACTTATGTCTTCTTGAGCCTCAGCCACAGAGACTGCACTAGGGATATAGCTGGACTCTACAGACTCTCGCCTAACTAGAGAAGAATTTCTAGTAGTAGTAGTTGATGAGTCTTCTCCCCCATATTGGCTTTGAAATTGATTTCTTAGTTTGTCAATATCTGCTCGCAATCCAGAGATATATGGGTCGCGAACATTTTCGACTTCGTCTTTATTTGTGGATAAATTAGTGCTGATGTCTCTGGTGACCAGGGGATTTATTTCACTACGAGAAGTTCTTTTTGGGCTACTGGCAGAAAAACTGAGGTCAGGACTAACTTGTGACTTTTCCTCAACAGGAATAACTAACTGGCTATTTACTGAAAGCTTACCAGGGTTCTTGATTTTATTAGCTTCAATGAGTTTTTCAGTAGAAATTCCATAAAGACGCGCAATGCTCTTTATCGTGTCTCCGGACCGAACTGTGTAGATCTGTTTCGTAATTGTTTTGTGGGAAGTATTCTGCGCTAGAGTTAATGAAGGTAGCTGGGGAATGGAGATAGTAGTGACTGGGTTTGTTCCCAAGTTCGATTTGGAGTGGATTTTGATTGTGGAGATTTCGGCGGCCTGTTCCTGGCTTGCCTCGATTTTAAAATTCCCTAGAATCTTCCCCTTTCGCTCTGTGTCGGATTGAGCTATCGAATTTGAGGAGTGTTGACTAGCTGTTGAGAGGTTTCCGGGAGCTGCTTGGGCTGTTTGAGGAAAACTTAAAACTGCCCCGAAGGAGCTAATGGCAGCAACTAAGCCCCAAAAGGTGACTGATTGACTCTTTGAGGAGTTGTGGGGGCGCCTTGACCTATGTTTTCCCATAGGTAGCTTTGTGCTGTGGCTTTGAGCTTTTTCAACGTAGCAGTTTGAGAGTGTGTGCGGTTTGTTGTGCATAGCGGTTTGTTGGGAAAAGTGAAGTTCTAAGTGATGTTCTAGGTATATTTACTCGGCTTAGGAATTCATTATCTAGTAATTAGGTAAATTATTCAGTTAGATCTCAATATAAAAAGTCGTACTATCTTGTTTTCCTTGAAGGGATAGCAAGAAAGCACAGTTTGGGGAACAGCTTTGGTGTCTTAATGGTTTTTTTGTATTTCAACGAAAGGGTAACCTGAAAACAGAATTTAGACAAGTATCTTAGGAGAATTTCTCCTGTGAGGTCTAAGGTCAAAGCTGATGGGTAGAAAGTTTATAGCTGTTTTTGATGCCTTAGTTGTCGTAAAGCCTCAAATAATCCGATAGAAGCGCTTACTGACAGATTGAGACTTCTTACTTGGGGTTGAGCGATCGCAATAAAGGCTCGATAATCACAAAGATCGAGGACTTCGGTTGGCAAGCCTTCTGTTTCACTGCCAAATAACAACCAGTCGTTTTCTTGGTATTGATAATCGAGATAGTTTCCGCTGCCACGAACTGTAAACCCAATTAGTCTACCTTCCTGTTGTTGTTGCACTTGCCAGAAAGCTTCGAGATTGGGATGGTAATGGAGATCTACATGGGGCCAATAATCTAAGCCAGCCCTCTTCAAATAGCGATCGCTGATTTCAAACCCGAGAGGTGCCACCAGATGTAATTCTGTTTTGGTTGCGGCACAGGTGCGGGCAATATTTCCTGTATTGGGGGGTATTTGAGGATGAACCAAGACAACGCGCATATTTTCAGTTATCAGTCTGTTATTTCTAATTTTTTAATCAAGCTACCAAGATAGGTTGACAGAGTTTTGATTCAAGATCTTTTTCTTGTTGGGCTGTAGTTCGAACAGCTTGTTGGATGATAGCGGGAATATCTTGTCCTTGCTCATGCATCTTTAACCATTGTTGTGCCGTATTGCCCGATCTTAAGATTTTTTTGATTGGCAGTAAAAAACAACTATAGCCCCGTTGCTTGGCGAAGGGGAAAACCTCTTGATAGAGTTCTTCTATCCAATTGCGTGCTGTTATTTTGCGACCATCTTGCCAATGGATTAATTCGGCATCAAGACTATCTCGCGCTACCAATAATTCATTTTTATCCGCGATCGCAATTAACTCTTCCGCTAAATTACCGCGATCAAGACTACTTTGCTTTAAAGGATCTAACCCAGGTTGTTCCATCATTTGATGAAGTCGCGCCTCCAAAAGCGCCGTAATTGCCAATAGCGCAACAGGATCTATAATTAGGTCGCAAATTCTCATCTCCAGTCGATTTAACTTGTAAGGACGGCAATCGCCATTAGGTCTCACCGAAGACCAAAGATGACGGACATTGCGCATGGTGCCAATCTTTAATTGCTCTTCTGTCCACTGGATAAAATGCTGATGACTAGTGAACAAGGGTACATGGGTAGGAGTTTTCGGGAACATTTGCCAGCGAGTTGAATGATAGCCCGTAACTTTACCATCAATAAAAGGAGAAGAAGCACTCAAGGCTAGATACAAAGGAGCTTCCAGACGAATTAATCGGCAAGCTTGCATTAACAATTCGGGATCGCTAATACCAATATTGATATGAATACTTGCAGTAACGACATTAGTTCCATAGGTTTGTTCAATGTAGCTATGATAGGGATTGTTGGGGTCAGAACGGAAGAAGCGATCGCTAGTACCCAAGGATAGAGTACTACCAGGAATAATTGTATAGTCACCCAAGCTATTCAAATAATGGCGTAACTTTTGTCTCGGCTTCAAAAGCGCACATAGTATGCGTTCATAGTTAGTATAAGGAGCTGTTGTATATTCAACATTTCGACTATCAGGCTCTCTGACAAAACAATCCAAACTTTTAACTATTTTGTCTGACAAGCCGACAATCTCACCTTGTGGCGTGCCAGTGTACATTTCGACTTCAAATCCTTTAGAAAGTAACACAATTGCTCCTAAGTACTCTTAAATCAACAGCCTTGCAAAATTTTGACCTGATTTTTCTCTTCGATATTGCCTATTGTCTTTCAACCCTACCGTCTAAAACAATAGCCAGTTGCATATTACACTATAATATATTGATACATTACATATATTGATATATTACATAAAAAAAAGTAATTATTCTTGAAGCTTGTTAAATAAAACCGATACAAACCCTATTGTTTCATGATTTTAGGTTAATTGAAAGAGTGGGAGGAAACAAAGAATAGCTATATTCGATACAACAAATGTTGACTCCGATGAGATACAATTGCTCACCAGCATAATAAATCAATACTTAATAAAACAAAAATAAAGACTATAAAATTTATGTCAACCCTTTTATCCTCTGAATCTCAAGTGATTACGGCTTCTTCCTCAACTGCGCTGGACAAGGCCGAATTGAACCGTAAACACATCACTAGATGTTATCAAGCAGATCAACAAGTAAAATATTTGCACCTCGAAGCTGAAATAGACGTTTTGATTCAGCAACTGCAAGTTTTAAAAAAAGCTAAGCAATAGTATCAAATCTTAAACACATTAAGCTACGCGCTAAGATATGCTAATTGCTGAAATATAACAATAATTACCAAGGAAGCAAATATGACAATGCATCCTAGATTGGCGCGAGCCTTTGCCGAAAAAAATGCTCTTAAAGTCATTAGTGGCTTAAACAACTTCGATATCGATAATGTAGCTGCTGTGGTTAAAGCAGCGGAAGCCGGTGGAGCAACTTTTGTGGATATTGCTGCCAAACCTGAGCTGGTTTGCGCGATCCGCAAGCTAACAAGTTTGCCAATCTGTGTCTCTGCTGTTGAGCCGGAATTATTTGTTGCTGCTAGAGAGAATGGCGCAGATTTAATTGAAATTGGAAATTTTGATAGTTTTTATGCCCAGGGCAGAAGATTCGAAGCGCCAGAAGTCTTGGCACTAACTCAAGCTACTCGTTCTTTACTTCCTGAGATTGTTCTTTCTGTGACTGTTCCCCATATTTTATCTCTTGATGAACAAGTGCAATTAGCAGAAGCTTTGGTGGCAGCGGGGGCAGATATCATCCAAACCGAAGGTGGAACTAGTATTAATCCTGTTAATCCAGGGGTTAGGGGTTTAATCGAAAAAGCTGCCGCGACCCTGGCCGCTGCCCATAGTATCTCTAAAGCTGTAGATGTACCGGTGCTTTGTGCTTCGGGTTTATCTAATGTTACGATCCCCATGGCGATCGCGTCTGGCGCATCTGGCGTCGGTGTTGGTTCTGCTATTAATCAACTAGATAGCGAAGTTGCTATGTTGGCCCAGGTAAGAAGTCTTGTGGAGGCTTTAGCTCAATATCCGGCCCGGGTTAGAGTTTAAGAAGGCAGATGGCAGATGGCAGAGGTTTAAATATCTCTGTCTTTTAGATTTTAACTAGAATGATTCTTGAAGTTGCAATTCTCAATATCAAAGCAGGTATGAGTGATAGTTTTGAACGCTCTTTTCAAAAAGCTTCACCGATTATTGCTGCAATGCCTGGATATATATCCCATGATTTGCAGAAATGCCTAGAAAAGAGCGATCGCTATTTATTACTTGTTCGCTGGGATAAACTTGAAGATCATACAGTAGGGTTTCGTCAATCGGCAGAATATGAAACTTGGAAGCAATTGCTACATCATTTTTATGAGCCCTTTCCCATCGTGGAGCATTACTCTACTGTCGAATTGTGATTTATGTAGACATTCAATAAAAATGAAGTAATTTCAGGTAGTTTAGTGAGATCGCGTTTTTCGATTAAAAAACTCTACTAAGTATTCAGCCAGTCCAGCAATTCATTTCTTCGATAATAAATAAAAGTAACCAAACTGATTGTACCCAGTAACCAAAACCAACCTGAATAGGGTGGCATCCGCCACAAGCGAACCCGATTATTTTCTCGGCCACCACTAACAGAAGCTAACCATTTACCATTAGGGCTAAAGGCGATCGCATTTGTATCCATCCAATGTACTCGATGTGTAGCAATTTTCTTCCCACTTTTAATATGCCAATAGCGAACCTTCCCAAATAATCCTTTGGGCAAGTCAAAACCTGGACCAATCATGATACTATCGTTTCCTTCTATAACACCATAGGATACGGCTAAGTAATTACCATCAGGACTTATAGCAATATCAGTTGGTAGTTCTTTATCTTCATAGGGATTTCTATGAGAAATTATCTTTAACGTCTAGTGTGAATTAATTCGTTCGTATTTAGGGGTTTTTAGATTCAATTTCGTTAAATTAACCTTGTCAATTTTAGCTGATTGTCCGCGATCTCGGACAACAATAATTCTCGGCTCTTAATGCGATCGCAGGAAAATCAATCTTGATGAGTTAGCTCATGAGGAAAAGACTTATCTTTGATGAATCCTAGCTTCTAGATTTCAATCTGCTCTCTGAGTTTTATAATTCACACCAGACGTATACTAGATTTGCAATGAAAATCAAAAAAGCTATTTTGATATTATTTGGGTTTTCTTTAATGATCAACCTAAATATATTAAAAACTAATGCAGCATCTGCTTATACTCCTACTTGTTTAGAATCAAGAGCCGGTGATAGTAAGTCATTTGGTACTTCCTTAGCTGTTGATGGAGATTATTTAGCTGTGGGAGATCCTGAAGCTAATCGAGTTGTAATTTATACTCGTAAAACTGATGGTAATTGGCAAAGAATACATGAAATAAATCCCCCAAAACGTTCTCTTGCAGTAAAAAGAGGATATGGCTTTGGTTATGAAGTTGCTATTAATAATAGTATCTTAGCTATTCGTGCTTACGATTATAAAAGTATCATCAGAACTCTGCCATTTTTAGGAGAATACCCTAAAAATAAGACTAACTTAGGTTTTGAAACTTATTCAATATTACTTGATAAGAAAAAAATAGACCTCTTGCAAAATATTTTTGTGGTAGAGTAAAGGGTTTGCACTTCTCTTGTACCTCATTTATGAACTACGCAAATGCCAAATCTCTATCAGGTAAAAAGTTTAAGCGGCGCTTTGGGGTCGAGAAAAAAACTTTTGAACGAATACTTGAAGCATTTAAGCAAGAATTTCCTCACAGACCAAAAGCAGGACGACCTTGGGATTTAGCAAGAGAAGAGCAAATTTTAGTCACCCTGGAATATTGGCGAGAATATCGTACCTATTTTCATATTGCAACAGATTTTGGAGTATCAGAATCAACTATTTGTCGCGTAGTTCATCGAGT
>NZ_ALVZ01000157.1 GCF_000332055.1 Xenococcus sp. PCC 7305
AATCTCATGACGCACAAAGCGCCAAGCTTTGCTGAGCGCAATTTATTTTTTAGCGATCGCGTATGGTCTTGGTTTCATCTTGTCGAACTCAGGTTGTTCAGGACAGTCCAGGACAATTATTAAGATTATTCACTTAGCGTCAGTTCAACAAATTTTTTTTACTAAATTTCCCAAGTTGAATAACGAAGTAATAGGCTTTTCCCCAAATCCCCAAATCCCCATTCAGAACTAGTAAATTCTGTACTTATCGAACTCACATTAACTTAATGGACGAACCTCTCCTCCATGAGTTGTCGCCATGACTTTTGCCATTTCTAAAGAGGAAAATTGGCGTGCTTTCTCGATTCCTGGTTGGAACTTCCCTGAAAGAGTTAGATAATGAACAAAGATACCGACTTTTTTCTCAATTATGTACATAACTATTATTCCAATATGCGATTAACATAAGCTCTAATTCTTTAATCGCAATTCCACAAATTCTTGCCTGACACTAACCTGCGTTCATAGACGTAAGATCATTTTTAATTCCCTTTGCGCCTTTGCCCAGAACACGAAGCTGGGTAAACGTCTTTGCGCGAAATGCAAAATTATACTTTAGAACGCGACTTCGTATGAGATGTTAAGCCGCTGAGGATAACATTTCGGGATTGACTATATCGCGATAATAACTCTGTAATTGCCTGGTAGCTGAGGCCCAGCCCCATCTTTCAGCCTCTTTTCTTGCGTTTGCTCGCAGTTGCTCTCGTTCTGTTTGGGCTTCTAATAATCTCTTGGTTGCGGTAATGGCACCATCGGGATCATTGACATCGAACATAAAACCATTTTCCCCATTGGTGACAATATCAGGAATTCCTCCGGAATTAGCCGCCACTACAGGACAACCCGCCGCCATGGCTTCTAATAAAACTAATCCTAAAGTTTCTGTGCGAGAAGGAAAGACAAAAGCATCAGCAGAAGCAAAAGCAGAAGCTAATTCTAAACCCTGTAGATAGCCAACAAAATTGGTGTTGGTTCCTGCAAAATGAGCCTCTAGGGCCTCCCTATTAGGGCCGTCTCCCACGATCGCCAAACGAGCTTCGGGAATTGCCTCCAAAACAGGCTTAATTTGATCTATTTGTTTTTCAGCCGAAACCCGACCGACATAGAGTAAAAGAGGACTTTCGGGATGACCCTGGGAAAGTCTGGCTCTCATCTGAGCTGACTTGAGATGGGGCTGGAACATGTCTGTATCAACTCCTCGTTGCCACAAATCCACGTTTTCGATGCCATGAGTTTTCAATTCTTCCACCATTACTGAGGATGTACATAGATTCAGTTGGGCTTGGTTATGAATTGCTTTGAGTAATTCCCAAAGTACTCCTTCTAAAGCTCCTAGACCATAATGTTGTAGATATTGAGGTAAATGGGTGTGATAGGAAGCAACGAGGGGAATATTTAGGTTCTTAGCGTAATAGACTCCACTAACGCCGAGAACTGCTGGATTGACGACATGAATGAGATCGGGATTGAATTTTTCGATAATATCTTTGGTTCCCATCGAAGGCAAAGCGAGTTTCAATTCGGGATACAAGGGAAGAGGTAAGCCAGGAACACCATGAATTTGTGCGCCTTTATATTCTGTTAACCCTCCATCGGGAGCTACCACCAAAACGCGATCGCCGTTGCGCTCTAAATGTTCTATCGTATGACGCAAGCGAGTAACAATACCGTCAACTTTGGGGAGAAAGGTTTCTGTGAACAGGGCAATACGCATAAGAGATTAAATATTAGTATTTAATTAGTGCTGAATCACTTAAAATAACTTAAAGGTCTGATCAAATTGTGCCAGAAGATGACGTAGATTGTTAACTCTAAATTACAATTTTTTGATATTGATTTAGCAACTAAACTGTAACAAACTCTCAATATCCTGGGCTGTATTTGGTAAATCAGCTGTTAAAATCTCCGTTCCAGATTCGGTAATTAGCACATCATCTTCAATCCGAATTCCTCTAACATCGGCAAATTGAGCTAAAACTTCCCAATTCACGACATCATCATATTCATCGCGTAAATCACTATTATTTAAAATACCTGGAACTTGATAAAAACCAGGCTCGATCGTCACTACCATACCCGATCGCAGAGTTCGATCTAAACGCAGATAACCTAAGCCGAAGCGATCGCTTCTCGTTCTACCTCTTTCATAGCCAGCTAAATCGCCCAGGTCTTCCATATCATGAACATCTAATCCCAATAGATGACCAATGCCGTGGGGGAAAAATAGGGCATGGGCATCTCTATCTACCAAATCATCAGGATTACCTTTTAGGATATTTAAATCTACTAAGCCTTTAGCAATGATCTTGGCTGCGAGTAGATGAATTTCGCGATATTCTACCCCAGGTTTCATCTGGGCGATACAAGTATCATGAGCTGCTAAAACTAGGTCATAAATGGCTCGCTGAGTAGGGGAAAATTTGCCAGAAACGGGCCAAGTACGAGTAATATCGGCAGCCCAACCCCGAGTGTTTTCAGCTCCGACATCTGCGAGCAAGAGATCTCCAGGGGTTAATTGATTATGATATTGCTCATTATGTAGGACTTCTCCTTGAATTGTCACAATACTGTTATAGGCGCAGGTCATGTCATGGGCAATAATTACTTGTTCCATTGCCCCACGTATTTGGGCTTCTGTCTGAGCGTTTGCAGTGGCTTGCATTCCTGCTTGATGGGCTTTGACGGATACGGCCACAGATTCTTTGATTTGGGCGATCGCGTCTGTATCATGGGAGAGTCTTAGTTTTATGATTGCGGTTGCTAGTTCTAGGTCGATTCCTGTTAGTTGGTTACTGGGGGGGATAGTTCGTTGTAGTAGTTGGCATTGTTGTTTATAGGTGGCAAAGTCCTGGACGGGAATTGTCGCAGCATTTTGAATTTTGGCGGGTAGTTCAGCTAGAGGATAAGCTTGGTCTGCTCCGATGAGATCTGCGATCGCGTCTCGGGTGGGTAGTGGGCCATGCCAGAGGCTGGCTGCGATCGTGGGGTTGTCATAAAACAATTCTAATTTTCCTTGTTCGAGGCGAATTACGGCATTTTCCAGGGGGATGCCGACAAAGTAGAGGAAGTGGCTACTGGGGCGGAAGGGGTATTTATTGGCAGGGAAGTTACGACTGGTGCTTTTGCCTGACCAGAGGAGGATGGGGTTATTGGTGAGGATGGATAGTTTGATTCTTCTGTTTTTTAATGTTGTTAGCATTTTCGGTTGTTAGGTTTTCTAATGGTTTGTTAACAATTCTTCAAAACATATCTCTAAAATATCTTGCGCTAAAATCTATGGAACATCGAGATAAGTCCTAGTGCCGCTGCGCAGAAGTAATAAGTAATAAGTAATGAGTAATAAGTCTTGATACATCAGCTTTTTACTCCTCGTTGATAGATAGCTTATTTACGCCTACGTCCACTAGTAATTTTCAATTTTTAATTTTCAATTTTCAATTCTCCATTGTCTCTTATGAACGAAAATCCCACTCAAAATTTAGTATCAGCCACGAATGTCTACAAACATTTTGTCGATAAGATTGAGGATGTTATTGGCATTCTAATTCAAGCGGAGAGTCAAGCAGATATTGAATATTATTCAGGAGCCTTAGGGATAGAAAATTATATTGAGACTTTAAAAAGAGAAAGAGATAAATTAAAAAGTAAAGTATTTCGCTTTTTAGTGATTGGCGATAAAAACAGAGGAAAAAGTACCATCATTAATGTGTTGCTGGGGGAAGAGTTATTGCCCGAAGGAGCAGTGGCGACTACCGCCATTCCGACATTGATTCGGTATGGGAAAAAGCAGAAAATGACATTATATTATGACGATAATGTCAAAGAAGAAATTAGTATAGCTGATTTTAATAAGAAACATACTCATAGTTCTCGCAAAGTCAAAAAAGCGGAAAAGAAATACAAAGAAACTCGACTCAAAGAATTGGTTCGAGAGGGATTAGATCGTCTTTCTGCGCGATCGCAATTGGCAGAAGAATGGATTAATCACTTGATTGGGACGATTAACTATGCCTGCTTAGAAGCTCCTGTTACTTTATTAGCCAAAAAAGTTGAGTTTATTGATACGGCGGGATTAAATAATTCAGAAACAGAAAATGAAAAAGCTTTTGCTTATATAAAAAACTGCGAAGCAATTATTTTCATTCTCGATCCTAATGATCAAATAAGCCTCACAGACAAAGCCTATTTACAAAAATTTCTGGATGCCCAAGTAAATGTCGAAAATATCTTTTTTCTCATTAATAAATGGGATGATGTCGAAGAAGCTGACAAACAAGATATCAAAGAAGCTTTTGTAATTAATTTGGCCCAAACTCTGCATCAAGATCCAGAAGTCATCGAACAGCTTTGGGGGCAAAGAATTTTTACGGTTTCGGCGAGAAATGCCCTCAAAAATATTAAAAGAAGAAAAGCTTTTCAGGGCACAGGCTTCCCCGAATTTACGACAGAATTGAGCAACTTTTTAAAATATGAGAGATTAAATTGTAAAATAGCGCAACCAGTGAAAACAACTCAACAAGTTTCTAAATTGGTGAGCCAAATTATTGAGCAGCGTTTAGCTATTCTTCAAGATGATATTACTACCCTGAGCGAAAAAGAACAA
The DNA here is from genome assembly GCF_000332055.1 of Xenococcus sp. PCC 7305. Classification (GTDB taxonomy): domain Bacteria; phylum Cyanobacteriota; class Cyanobacteriia; order Cyanobacteriales; family Xenococcaceae; genus Xenococcus. The sequence continues at coordinate 4,643 of NZ_ALVZ01000157.1, forward strand.
AAAGCCCAACCTTATTTTGCGGCGATGAAAAAAATTTGTTCGACTCTAGAGCAACAAGTAAATCAAATCCAAGAACAATCGGCGAAGGAAATAGTCGAGTCCTATCAGAAATATTTTACTAATGCCTGCCAGAATTTTACTCGCAATTCTCTAGATTTACCCAACATAGATAAAATTGCTAAGCAAGATCGCGATCGCTTTACCAAAGAAATTCAGGAAAAAATTTATCAATTTATGCAAGACAAGTTCCAGGAATGGAATGAGCAATCTCAGGCAAAAATCAATATCAAAAACGATCAGTTAAAAATTGTTTTTCATAATAATCTCCAACAATATCTTCAGCATAAAGAAATCGTGCAAAGTATTTTGGTAACCCAATATGATGTGGTCTTAGATGAAGCAAAATCTGATTATGTTCCTCAAACTCCCGAGGAGATCCAGCTACAAGGGACAAATAGCAATGATAGTAATAACTGGGTGCTCGCGGGAACCACGACTGGAGGGGCGATCGTTGGTGGTACGATGGGGGTTGTTGCGGCGTTGTCGATTACTCCTGTAGGATGGGTAGCAGTTGGTGTAGGGGTAATTAGCGCGATCGGAGTCGGTGTTTGGGGCTGGATTTGGGGTAATGACCTCAAACAAGATAAATTTAGTCAGGCAATTAAGCAACAACTAGAAGCTCAGCTACCAGAGATTTTAAGTAAACAGAAACTTTCTGTGCTTAATAATCATATTAAAAGCCAGTTTGATTCTTGGCATGACACGGTCGAACTCATAAAAAATGATATTACCAGCTTAGAAGTTTCCCTAAACAATTTAATTAGTCAAAAACAACAACATCAAGTTAATTTTTCTTTGGAAGAAACAAGATTAGAAAATATAAAAACTCGTCTCACGGCAAAAAGTCAAGAAATAATTGGAGAATATAAACAATATAATACAAATTGAACCAATAAAATCCAGATGGAATCTACAGTTAATTTCACCAAAAATCTCAGACAGGCTGCTTCTTTGCTCGATCCAAAATCAGATGCTCAACTAATATCTGATGTTGAAACTGTCTGTCAGCAATTAGTAGATTCTGCTTTTCGGATTGGAGTGGTTGCTCCTTTTAATTTTGGTAAATCGACTTTGTTAAATGCCATCTTGGGTCGAGATGTGATGCCCACAAAATGTATTCGCACTACGGGCTCGGCAATTAGAATTAAATATGGCAAGAAACTCAAAATTTGGATCACTTTCGCTTCGGGAGAAGTTATCAAGAGTTCTTTTGTCGAAATCCTTGAAGAATATGTAGTTTTGGATAAACAGGGCAATATTCGCCAAGATGTTGTTTCGGTAGAGGTTTTCTATCCCCACCCTTTGCTCAAAAGAGGTATTGAGTTGTTAGATTTACCGGGGATTAATGATACTGAAGCACAAAATAAATTAGTACAGAATGAACTGTTGCAAGTTGATTTAGTAATCCAGATCTTACATGCCCAACAATTATTTACGTTAACAGAACAAGATATTCTGAATCAATGGTTAATCAAAAGAGGTATGAGAAATGTGATTTTCGTAATGAATTGGATGAATAAACTAAGGACTCGGCAGGATATTCGCAATGTTTATGACGAAGCTAAAGTTATTACCAATGACTTTAAATTAGATTTTCAAACAGATCTACTTTATCGCCTCAATAGTCTTTATCGAGTTGATGCTTTGCCAGCTCTAAGGGCAAAAAAAAAGAACAAGCTCCACGCTATGGTTAATACTGGTTTAGTTAGATTTGAAGCTGCTCTGCACACTATATATTCATTTCAAAAATCTCAAGTTTTTCATGCCAGATGCCCTCGCGCCAAGATTATCACTGAGCAAGTTCAACAAGCTTTGCAAACTAAAGCTCAACTGATTACTGATGAAATAGCTATTTTAGAAAAAGATAATCGTATTGCTCTAGCTACAGTAGAAAGCAAGGAAAAATTACTGATGCAAGAGTTTAAAACTAGTGTCAAAAATTTGCGCAATTGGTTAAATCTTTCTAATCTTAAAACGAGTTATTATTTTGAAGCTTTGCTATCACTTCAAGAATCTAAATTTCATATTTGGAAGCAAAATTGTTTTAAAAAAGATCTTTTGATCTATCAGCAAGCAATCGAAAGACAAATTGGGAGAATTAGTAGTGAGTTAAATGAAAATTTGCCCCAAAAATTGGATATTACTTTTCCGCGTTTTCCGACAGTTGAGTTGCCAGATAATGAAACAGAAAATTTTGGTAGCAAATTGCGGAATATTTTTGCTAGAAAGGCGAAAAGCAGAAAATCAGCTTTGGAATATGAAAATAGTTTATTAAGAGCCCAGGAGAAAGCTGTCAATAATTATTTTACGCAATTTAGTCAAGAAGCTCTCGAAACTTTGTCGGAGTATGAAAAGAAATTTCAACCTTTTATTAGTTTGCCCAAACCGCCAAAATCTCAAGAGATAGCTAATAAGCGTTCTGAAGTAGAATTGATTAATGATAGTTTAAAAAATCTTCAGAAAAGTAATTTTCTTAAATCTACTAAAGACAAACAGCGATCTTTTTATCAACAAGAAGTCTGGAAAATTATGACATTTATTAAATATTATGTTCTAACTATGTTTTGGAGTAAATTTCGTTAGGTTATGTGGCAATTTTTGGCCTTGCAATGTACGTTAAATCTAGGCTTTGGGGAACAGGGAATCGGGAACAACCTGAGTTCGATGAGTACAAAATTTACTAGTTCTGAATAGGGACTTAGGGATTTGGGGATTTGGGGATCTAGAGAAAAGCCTATTACTTCGTTGTTCAACTTGGGAAATTTAATCAAAAGGAAAATTCGTCGAACTGACGTGGCGGAAGTTAAAAGTCAAAAGCGGTGCGACCCTGAAGAGGTTCCCTCATCTAAGGAACGCGCACCAAGAAAGGAATAAACTCAGTGAGAAATTAAGAGCGTCTAGCTATCGTTAAAGAAGAATAAAAAACGCGATCGCGATTAAGATTTTTAGGCAATGCGATCGCTTTAGCTTAAGGAGAAAGATTCTAGATCGCGTTAAACCAGATACTAATTATCTCAACTCATTTTAAACAGAAATTAGTTTCGCGATCGGTAAAGCTTGACCTGTAGCTTGTAAGTTTAAGATTAACTCTTCCATTACTTCTAATCCATTTTGTAGTGCTTCTTGATAAGTATTTCCGTGAGATACAGGCTGCATAATTTCATCTGCAAAGTCGGGAAGATAGACTAAATAGCATTCATCTTCTTGACTCCAGGCAATATTAACTTGATATTTAGGATTCATCTTTTACTCTCCTTATAGCTTCTTTGACTTGTTTTTCTGAATAAGCTTTAGCATCTGCGCCATCCTATTCTAGTAGATTTTTTCATATTTACCTAGATCGTAGAAAATCGAAAAAACTAATCAGATCTTCCGTAGAATTAGACTATTGATAATTACTGATGAGGAGCAAGAAAGAATTGAAATTTGTCCGTAGTTTGCGGAAATATTGCTCTACTCAATAGATCCTGCCGAACTTAAGTTGCTATTGTAAGCTATACCAACTTCTATTTTGTTGAGCGATAATATTTATATAAAAGTAATACTAAGGTAATATTCATGAAGGTTTCTTCACTGTCTCCATCTCAAGCTAGATTAAAGCTCGTGATTCTCGATAAGCAAGCTAAAGCGAAGAACAGTTATGAGTTTTACTCACAAATAAAAGACTTTAAATTACCTAACGAGGTTGTAGAAATCCTAAGGAAGATTCAAAAAGTCACATCCAAGATTGCTGGTAAAGTCGTTGCTATTGGTAAAATTATAGTTATAAAGTTACTCGAATATGTAGCAGAGCATCCATTGCAAATTGCAGGTTTAGCAGTGGGTCTTGTTACAACTTATGCTCTTGGGGTAGCAATTCAGGGTTTATTTTCACTTATACCAGCATTAGCGAAATGGAAGCTTATTGGGGGTCTACTCGCAAAGTTAGCCTTGTTGATAGCAAAACTCTGTCAAACAATTTTTGTCCCTCTTATGTTTGCAGCACCCATAGCTGGGGTTGTTTTCGGGGAGATGTCTGACAAAAAATATCCAGAGATTAGTGAAAGTTTGAAACAAGTTGTAAAAGACTTCTTTAACTTTTTTAGTCAGATTATTAACTCTATAAAAGATGAGTTTGATTTCAGTGATTACAGTCAAGTATTTGTTTAATTATATTAACCGGCAGTTAGAGAAAAAATATTATGGACTTACCAGATAAGAAGTTGAGTAAAAAGAAAATCTTAGAACTTATTTCGAAACTAAAAAAGAATCCATCAGCTAAGTATCAAATCTTAGCTGATTTAGGTATTGCTGGGGCTGGGATGGCAGGTGCAGGAGCTGTTGCGGCTGTTGCTGGTGCAAGTGTAGCCCCAATCGGCTTTGGCGTTACGGCTCTCACTGGTTTTGGCATAGCAGTTGCAGCTCCTGTTGTATTAGTTGCTGGAGCGTCAGTAGCAGGTGGAGCTGCGGCTTATGGAATAACCCAAGCAGTTAGATTTAAGGCTCACCAACATGGTAAGCTCGACCAAATGATCAAGCAGCTTGAGGAAATGCTGCGCGATATGGACTATCAAGAAACTAGGTCTCAAACAACTGATACCGATAAAACTAGGTTTATCATTTTCTTAGAAGAACCGATAAAGCTTAATCTAATCAGTGAAGAGGATGCTTCTGACTTAATTCAACTTGTTGAAAACGGACAAATATCGCTTTTTGAAGCATATAGGCTTGTAAAAGATATTTTGAAAGAGTTTGACGCAGATAAGAAGAAGTCTCAAACAGATATCTTATTGCCTAAATTATTGGGATGCAGTGCTGGGGAGAACTAGACATCAAAATAATATCTTATTAACCAACTTACATAGAGTATATTCTAAAATTTCTGGATTTAATCCTTTTTCTTGTGAGCGATCACTTGATTATCAAGACAGTTGCGGCAAGAGCGATCGCACTAAAAAATAAAAGAACAATTGAAATCGAACATCTCTACATATTCTAAATCAAGAGACCATTGCAAATAATAGAGTCGAAAACCTCCCACTTTTCGAGCATAATTTCTATGGTTGGACACAACAACAAGCAGCAATCCTCGCTGCCCATCGTTGGGAAGATTTAGATTGAGCTAATTTAATTGAGGAGATTGAATCATTGGGGAGACAGGAACGCCAAGAATTGCGAAATCGCTTATGTCTTCTCATTGCCCATCTACTCAAATGGCAGTTTCAACCTCAAAAACGAAGTCGCAGTTGGCTGGCAACAATTCGGATTCAGCACCTTTATACAATAGATTTATTAGAAGACAATCCGAGCCTGAAACCCTATCTAGAAGAAGCCTTAGAGCGTGCTCACAAAAAGGCAATTATTTTAGCTATCAAAGAGACAAATCTACCCAATAAAACTTTTCCTGCTCAATATCCTTATATCCTCACTGATATTCTCGATGACAGTTTCTTTCCTAGGGAAGCTAGCGATTTACTTGATGAATAAGCTTTCTTCTATTTTGCTACTGTAATAAATTTCTCTACTCTTATCCATTCAACGGAAGTCGCCGTAATCGGCAACGGCTATCATCAATAATGATAATTGCCCCTCTATTCAAAGCCTGTTCACATTCCTCAATCACTGATAACAACCGAGCAGAGACAAAAGCTGGGTTGGTTTTTTGAAGGCGAAAGATGATGACGCTAGGTAAAGACAAAGAACCAATTGCTAACAAATCAGCAAAGTCCAAATCAAAAGTTAAGATAATTCGGTTCTCCTCTATTGCTTTCTCTACAATCAAAGGACCAGCAAGGCGCTGTAAACCTTGCTCTCGAAGATGTAAAGCGTCATAATCATTATCCCGTAAAGTTTTGACCACTGTCTGGGAAACTCCCATATCTGCTAAAAATTTCATACTGAAATCGGTCTTAAAGAATGAACTTCCTCATTAGACAAAAAAGCAGCATAACGAAGACAAGCTTTAATATCTTCTACCTCTAAATCAGGGTATTCTTCTAAGATTGCCTCTGTTGCCATGTCATTAGCAATTAAGCTAAGCACAAGAGATACAGTTATTCGCATTCCTCGAATACAAGCTTTTCCACCCATAATTTGTGGATCAAAAGTAATTCTTTCAAAATAGGTCTGAGTCATAATCATTAACTTGATAATAATAATTTCTGTTGATCAACGGTCAATGGTCAATGGTGAATGTTCAATGTTTAATGTACTAATCAGAAAAAATATCCAATTGTTCAATCAGTTCCCCCGACTTTTTCTTGCCATTTTTACTACTTTCAGGACTAATTTGTTGAATACCTTTGCGCAAACCCAAAGCAATCTTACTATGCTTTTCGATCTGCCCCATCACTTGCCTCGCTCTCGTAATCACAGAACTCGGTAAACCTGCCAATCTTCCCGCTTCTATCCCATAGGATTTACTCGCACCACCAGGACAAACTTGATGTAAAAATATTATCTTATCTGCCATCTCTTTAACCGTAACTTGATAATTAGCCACATTAGTTAAAATCGAAGCCAACTCATTTAATTCGTGATAATGAGTCGCAAAAATAGTACGAGCTTGGATTTGGGTCGCTAAATATTCTGCCACTGACCAAGCGATCGCGAGTCCATCAAAAGTCGCAGTTCCTCGACCAATTTCATCCAATAGAATCAGAGATTTCGGTGTGGCATGATTGAGAATATTTGCTGTTTCGTTCATTTCCACCATAAAAGTCGATTGTCCTGTCGCCAGATCATCCACTGCTCCAACCCTGGTGAAAATGCGATCGCAGATAGCCAATTGAGCCTCCGTCGCAGGAACAAAGCTACCAATTTGTGCCATCAATTGAATCAAGCCGACCTGCCTCAGATAACAACTTTTACCACTAGCATTGGGCCCGGTCAAAATAACTAAATCGGGACTAATTTCTGATTTATCACCATTATTCAGCGGGATATCAGCACTATAGTTACCCATATCTGTTGAATTAGGCACAAAAAATCCATCACCCAAAGATTGTTCTACTACAGGATGTCTACCTTCCAAGATAAAAATTTCTCTTCCTGTAACCATTTGGGGACGACAATAGTTCTGATAAACTGCGATTTCCGCCAGTCCAGCTAAGACATCGATCGCGGCAACTGCTTTAGCAATACTCCGAATTGCGGTTGCTTCCTCTCCCACTTTATTGCGCATTTCGGTAAAGATTTCATACTCTAAAGCATAGAGATCATCCTTAGCCGTTAATATCCTAGTTTCCCGTTCTTTTAATTCCGAAGTAATATATCTTTCTTCATTAGTTAAGGTCTGTTTGCGTTGATAATTATCAGGAGCCAAACTTGCCTTGGAGCGCGGCATACTGAGGTAGTAACCAAAGGTTTTGTTGTAGCCAACTTTGAGATGACTTACCCCCGTGCGTTCTCTTTCTGTCACTTCTAGATTGGTCAACCATTCTTTATCCTCTTCCAATCTTGCCTTCATCTGATCGAGTTGCGTATTGACTCCCTCACGAATCAAGCCCCCTTCCTTGAGATGTTGCGGTGGCGACTCTACCAGATTATCGATGACATATTTACCCAACTCCTCCAATTGGGGAGGCACTTTCTGTAAAGCTTTTAGATAAGGCGAAGTACCATAGGAAGCAATAGTTGCAATATCCCTTAATTTGACTAAAGATTCCCCCAAGGCCAATAAATCCCGAGCATTTGCCGTTCCCGAACTAACTCTGCCCGATAAACGCTCGATATCATAAATTTTCTTGAGGATCGCCCGCAAATCTTGCCGCAAAGAACTATTACTCACCAACTCAGCGATCGTATCTTGTCGGGCATGAATGCCTTTGAGATTGATCAAAGGTTGCAATAGCCAACGCCGTAAAGCTCGACCTCCCATAGCCGTACCAGTGCGATCCAAAGCCCATAACAAAGAACCATGAAATGTCCCATCTCTCACGGTTTGGGTAATTTCGAGATTGCGCCGACTTTGATGATCCAAGATCAGATAATCTGCCAGGCTGTAGGTCTTTAGAGGCTGTAAAGCAACCTGATAAGCCTTTTGCGTATCCTCAACATATTCGAGTAAACCCCCGGCGGCTCTTACTCCCAAGGGAAGATTCGCACAACCCATCCCTTCTAAAGAAGAAACATTGAAACTATCCTTTAATCTTTGTTTGGCTTCTACAAGCGTAAAAGGCTTTTGCGATCGCAAAGAATAACAAAAACTCTCGGGCAAACAATCAGCCAGATATTCCGATTGTTCCCCTGGACGCAAAAGCCCATTAATATCTGGAGCATTGGTGGGAATCAACACCTCAGATGGTTGCAAACGCAATAACTCTAAAGACAAATTACTTAAATCTTGAGATTGAGTCGTCGAAAATTCCCCAGTCGAAATATCAGCATAGGCCAAGCCCCAATGTTCTCCCGTTATGACCACCGCTGCCAAGAAATTATTGCGCCGAGCAGTGAGCATTCCATCATCAGTGAGCGTACCAGGAGTTAATAACTTCTGAAGCTCCCGTTTCACCATTTTCCGGCCTTCAGCAGCAGCCGTAGCGGCATCTTCTACTTGATCGCAAATTGCCACGGCATAACCTTTTTTCACCAAAGCAGTACTGTAGCGTTCTAGAGCATGATGGGGAACTCCCGTCATCGCAACTCGACCAATACCAGCTTCTTTACTAGTCTGGACTAACTCTAATGCTTGGGAAATAGTTACGGCATCCTGGAAAAAGCATTCAAAGAAATCACCTACCCGAAAGAATAATAAGGCATGGGGATATTTTTCTTTCGTCTCCACGTAATGCTGATACATAGGAGAAAGATCAGCCTTATTAATTTTGGTATAGTCGGTGCAAACATTTTTTGCTGACTTATGATCTCTACCTGCTTTGCTTCTCGGTACCATAAAATACGATTTCAAAATGCCAATAATTATTCATGGTACAGGCTTTGTAGCATCAAAATCTTAATTAATTAACTAACTCAAAATTAAATTCATTGAAAGAACGACGCTTCAATTCTACTGATTCTGAACGGGGCAATAAATCAAAAACTTCTCGTAAAGCATCATCGACCTCTTCGTAGGGAATCTGTCCTTGACCATCAAAAACAACCTGGCCCTCCTCATCAAGAATAACTGTTTCAGGGACTACTCCGTGGTAATAATATCCCAGCTCTTCTGGACTATAATTTGCTTTAAGAGGAATAGAATCTACAGTTACAGGAATAATACTCGCTGCGCGACCATAGAATTTTTGCATTCGAGAAACCACAATCGAAAACTTCTTGCAATCGCTACTATCGTCTATATAGTAAACAAGAATCACAGGCATTTCGCGATCGCGTGAGGCAGCCAAATCCAGGGGCGGTGGCACCAGAGAACCATTCCCCGCATAGACAACATAGACATTGCCATCGTAGCGATCGTCATTGATCCCAGCTAGGGCAGCAGGCGCACAGATCCAAGATAGGCTAATTAAACAAAGGGAAATAATTAGTAAACGAGGTCTAGTAAAAATATTTTTTAACTGGGATATAGTGTGTTTGATTATATTGTTCTGTTTTAAAGTAGCAAAAATCATGCGTTATTAAATATTTATTTTATTCTTTGTCCCAATGACCAAAGTTTATTATAGGTGAAGGGCGCAGGCGTTGCGCCTCCAGATATTGAATTCCTATTCTTAGTGAGCGATCTCTGCTACTGATTTGGGAACATCGGCAGTGAGAATATCATGACCATCGTCGGTAACTAACACATCATCCTCGATCCGAATGCCAATCCCTTTCCAGCAGTCAGGAATTTCAGGTTGTCCTTCGGCGGGTTTGATATAGGGAGAAATATAGATTCCTGGTTCCACGGTTAAGATATGTCCTGGTTGAAGTGCTTGCCAGGTTTCCTCGTTATGTTTATACAATCCGACATCGTGAACATCTAGACCCAACCAATGCCCCGTCTTATGCATATAGAAGGGTTTGTATTTCTCTTCTTTGATAATTTCCTCTTTATCTCCGATAAGTAAACCTAAATCTAATAAGCCATCAACTAAGACACTGACAGCTGTATCATGGGCTGCATTATAAGGATTCCCTGGTTTTACTTGTGCGATCGCCTGTAGTTGGGCTTCTAAAACCAATTCATAAAGAGTTTTCTGTTCGGGGGTAAATTTGCCGTTAACGGGAAAAGTGCGGGTGATATCTCCGTTGTAATAACCATAGGAACAGCCCGCATCAATTAACAATAGGTCACCATCCTTGAGCTGACAGTTATTTTCAATGTAATGCAACACGCAAGCATTGGCACCCGATGCCACAATCGACGGATAAGCAACTCCCATTGCCCCTGCTAAGCGAAATGTATGCTCGATTTCTGCCTCGACTTGATATTCATAAACTCCTGGACGGGCATATTCTCTAGCTCGGATATGAGCTTGCGCCGATATTTTGGCTGCTTGACGCATCAGCTCAATTTCTCCAGGACTTTTGACAAGGCGCATCGCAAAAGTTAGGGTTCTGGTATCCGCGATCGCAGTGGGGCCAATGCCATTTTTCTGATAGCCTGCCATCAGTCTTTGCCAGAGAGTTAATATTCTATTATTAAATTTTTCGTCTCTTCCTAAACGGTAGTAAATGCGATCGGCTTTGGCGAGATATTGGGGTAATTTTTCTGCAAGTTCTGCGATCGGATAAGCTTCATCCGCGCCATATTTTTCCTTGGCAGCCTCTACTCCACAGCGATAGCCTGTCCAAGTTTCTTTCTCAGGATCTTTGGGTTGCACAAAGAGAATGTAGCGATGTTCTTCGTGATGGGGTGCGAATACTGCCACAGCTTCTGGTTCATTAAACCCCGTTAAATAGTAAAAATCACTATCCTGACGATATACATATTCCACATCGTTATGCATGACCGCCATGGGTGCGCTATGAAAAATCGCTGTCCCATTGCCAACTTTGGCCATTAGTTGTTCGCGGCGTTGTTGATATTCGCTTTTTTCGATCCCCATTCTTTAGTCTTGTTCCTAGCATTGCAACATTATTTATTCATTATTTAATACTTTTGAATTATTTTCGATACAACAATTTTGTTGTATTATAAAAACATCTGCTTCCTCAAAATAAGACTTTTGTCGAAAGCAATGATTTCATACCGATTTTATAGCCTCTATCCGAGTTGGAAAGTATTATGAATATTTTTTTGTGGAAAGATAAATACACGTTATGGCGTTATCTAACTTCGATAGTAATGGAAATTTGCATCCAGGAATTTACTCTAGCACTTGGGAAGAGGTTAGAAGAATTCTAGTTTTTAATCCCCGCCGCCAAGAACTATTTAAAGGCTTAAAAAATGCTTGCAAAATATTAAAGAATGCTGGATGTGACAAAATTTATATTGGTGGCAGTTTTGCAACTAATAAGGAATGTCCTGGTGATTTTGATGTGTGCTGGAAAGACGATAGTGTTGATTTCAAAATTTTATTAGAACTTGACCCAGTGTTATTAGATTTTAGTAACAAACGCGCTAAACAAAAGGCAAAATATGGAGGAGAGCTATTTTTAGCGAGCGCCATGGCAGATGCTCAAGGCCAAACATTTTTAGAATTTTTCCGAAAAGATAGGAATGGGAATCCTAAGGGAATATTAGAGATATCTCTCTAAATAGCTCGTATGACTAATGAATAATGATTTTAAACGAACGCCAGTATGGAATTACTAAGACAAAAATTAAAGAGTTTGAAGAGGCTTTAGCTAAACTTAACAACAGCCCAATCCCAGAAACTCTTAATGAGCAATTGCGACACAAAGCTCATGTTGATACTGTTAATAGTCAACTGGAAGAATTTTATGAAGAAGTAAAAGAATACGAAGAACTTAAAAAAGGTGATATAACAAGTTTAAAACTAGATTCCTTTGAACAATTACCAGAAGCACTTATTAAAGCAAGGATTATTCGTGGGCTTACTCAAGCTCAGTTAGCAGAGATTTTACAGGTTAAGCAACAACAAGTACAAAGAGATGAAAGTAACAAGTACGCTAGTGCAAGTTTTACAAAACTGCTAGCGATTCAGAAAGCTCTTAATATTGAAGTGAAAGAAGAACTCATTCTAAAGTAATTTTCATTGTTTTTCTATCTTAATTTTGAGTATTGTTAAATTTGAGAATAACACTAAGATAAGAACTAAAAAAACTTCCTTTGCGCCTTGGCGTCTTTGCCCAGAACACGGAGCTGGGTAAACACGAGACCTTAATAGATTATGGAATACACAGTAAAAGTCCACGAAAATGGCAAAATTTCAATTCCTGCTGAATTAAGAAGAAAATGGAATCTTGAGGCGGGTCAAGAACTTATCCTGAAAGAGGATGGAGATGTCGCCATCTTGACGAAGCAAAAGAGTGTCATTTATGCTCTCAAACAGGAAATAAAAGCAAAATTACCCGAAGGTATTTCTTTCGTAGAACAATTACGAGAAGAGCGTCGTCGTGATGCAGTCCAACAGTAAAGTCATACTTGATAGTTCGGCTCTATTTCTTACTGGAGACTCAATTTGGCAAGAAGCGGATTTAGATGTTGGACTTATCCTAATTATATAACTTATATTTAAGTAGATTTAACAACTATTGGTTGAATATTTTCAATCTGATCTCCTTCTTTTTGCAGTGCTTGATAAATATCATTAGCTCTCTGCATATTGAGCCAAAAGTCAGGGGTCAATACTTCTCGCTTAGGGAACTAGGGAAATTTAGCTATTATTATTCCCCAAAACCCCAAAACCCCAAGTCCCAACTTGTTAAGTTTTTAAATTCAATCTTTAAGCGAGAAGTATTGAGTCAGGGGTCGTCCTAAAATATTTAGCCAGTCTTAAAGCCGTACTAACGGGAATACCTCTTTTGTTGTTGATAAGTTCGTTAATCCTTTGATAACTCACTCCAATTCCATCAGCAAGTTGTTGTTGGGTCAACCCCAGGGCTGTTTCATTCTCAGTAAAATTTAATAGTGGGGAATTTAGGGATGTAGGGAATTAGGGAAATCGAGCGAGTATTTTTCCCCAAGTCCCCAAATCCCCAAGTCCCTAAGTCCTTATTTCTCTAGATTTGGCAAGAATGAAATAGCCCTGGGGTCAACCCCATTGGTTCTAGAAATTCTTCTCTCAACATTTCACCTGGGCTAGTTGGTTGCCTATTCGTAGGTATATTAATCATAAGAATTTCTTCCTAGTGATAGTCTGTTATTTCAACGTCTGTGACACCATCATTCGACATCAATCAATAATTTATGATAGAAACTCCAGAGAATTCTCCAGAAATTTTAGAGTCAAGGAGTAAAATTTATACTACTCTAAGTTGGCTTGGGGTAATCATATTAATCTATCTTTTGATTGCTGCCACAGGTTTAATTAGCACAGGATTCGCCACCTCAGCAGGGAAACAAGCTCAAGAACTATTCGAATTTGCCAGAAATCCCTTTGCCGGTTTACTTGTTGGTACATTATGTACAGCCTTGATCCAATCTTCTAGTACCGTAACCTCTATCATTGTGGGATTAGTTGCGGGAGGATTGCCCGTCGCGATCGCGATTCCCATGGTGATGGGCTCCAATATCGGCACAACTATCACTAACACCATAGTGAGTCTAGGCCATGTCAAAAACACCGACGAGTTCCAAAAAGCATTTGCCGCAGCAACTATTCATGACTTCTTTAATCTCATCAGCGTCATTATTTTTCTTCCTTTAGAACTTGCCACTCATTTTTTAGAAAAATTTGGGTTATTCTTAGCTGATTTTTTGGTGGGTCGAGAATTGATCAATATCGAAAATTTTAATCCAATTCAAGCTACTACCCAACCATTAATAATATTGATTGAAAATTCAACTCATATTCTACCCAGTCCTTTAGATGGAATCGCTCTGGTTCTTGTTGGCATTGGCTTAATCTTTTTGGCAATTTTTTATCTGGGGAAACTGCTCAAAATTTTAATGATAGATAAAGCGAAAAACATGTTGCATCTTGCTCTGGGGAAAGGAGCTATTAGCGGTATGTTGTCTGGTACTTTAGTCACAATGTTAGTCCAGTCATCTTCGACTACTACCAGCCTGATTGTTCCTTTAGCAGGTAATGGATTACTAACTCTAGAAGAAATCTATCCTTTCACTTTAGGGGCAAATATTGGCACTTGTATTACTGCTTTACTCGCCGCAACTGCTGTGGTTACAAATCAAGTTGCCGCCCTAGAAATTGCCATGGTGCATCTGCTTTATAATCTTCTGGGGACCATCACTATTTATGGCATTCCCTTTCTGAGAAATACCCCAATTTGGAGTGCCAAAAACTTAGCTAAGATAGCAAGCGATCGCAAATATTTAGCTATTATTTATATTATTGCGACTTTCTTCTTCCTCCCTGCTACCCTACTCATATTTACAAAAAACCTCTAAATGTATAGAAATAACCACAAGTTATTACTAAAAGTTAAGGTTAGATCAAAAAATCAGGATTTTACTAGAAAATTAATAGAATCATCAAGTTAACACCATCTCATGAAAAGAAGTATCTTAATTAGTGGAATTGTAATTGTTAGTTTTTCCTGGTTACCAACACCAGTTAGAGCACAATCAGCTGAAGCGAACTCCCCAGCAATTACGATCGCAGATCCGTCGATTCCTGAGAGAGAATTGGAATTGATGGTCAAACCGCTAACCCAAGATGAACTAGAGATTGAGGCCAATGCTTGGTTAGACTTGCTCAAGGTGCAAGTTAAAGAGGTTAGTGATGCCGAAATTGCAGTCAATCGCAAAAATGAAGAATTGGATGAAACAAAAGAAGCAGTCAAAGATCTAAAAGAAGCAGAAGAAGCTCTGATCGAAGTCGAAGAAACAACCGAGGAAAATGCCACAAACCCAATCACCGAAGAAACAAGGCAAGAGCTGGAAGAAGATCTAGATAAAGCCCAGGATAAACTCGAAGAAGCTCAAGAATCGATCGAAGAAGCTATTGAAGAAGAAGCAAAAACTCTAGAAAATGAAGAGCTAGCAGAAGCTTTAACCGAAGCACAGGAGGATGCAGCAAAAGAGGAGCAAGCAGAAGCAGCGGCAACCGAAGGTCAATCAGAATTACCCACAACTCAGGAAGAAAAAGAGCTTTTAGAGGAAACTGTCGCCGAGACCGCAGAAGAACTGACAGAACTAGAAACGGCAACCATTGACGATACTCAAGAAATAGAGCAAGCTCAACAGCAAATTGAGCAAACCACCGAAAAATTAGAAGCGGCAATTGAAGATAAAGCTGATATTAAAACCCAATTGTTACTGAATTTAACCGAAGCCAGAGACAAGCAAGCAGCTCTTGGTAATCGCTTTGAAGTAATTATTAACGAATTAGAGAAAAAAGGCGGTGAGGTAGAAGCCTATCAAAAATATTTAGCCGCTGTGGGTTTGATTAAGTTGGATGTAAGCGATCGCCAGGCATTATGGATAACTTTATTGGGCTGGCTAAAATCAGAAACAGGAGGTCTGCTTTGGGCAATTAATATTAGTAAGTTTGTCGGGATTGCCGTCTTTTCTGTAGCAGGTTCTTTTGCCGCAGCTAATGTAACGAGAAGATCACTACAGATCATTCCTAATATGTCAGAACTATTGCGCGGCTTCTTAGTTGGCATTGTGCGCCAAGGCACCTTAGTGATCGGGATTTTGTTTGCTCTTACTGCCTTAGGAATTAGCCTCGGGCCCTTGCTAGCAGTCTTTGGGGGAGTCAGTTTTGTCTTGGCTTTTGCTTTACAAAATAATTTGGGTAATCTTGCTAGTGGCTTGATGATTATGTTCTACAAACCCTTTGATGAAGGAGATGAGATTAAAGTTGATGATTTATGGGGCTATGTCGATTCGATTTCCATTGCCAGTACAAAAATTAAAGGTATGAGCGGCGAGGTCATTAGTGTGCCTAATGACAGTATTTGGAACAGTAATATTATTAATTTGACCTATACAGAGTCTAGAGGTTTTAGCGGCACGATCGTTGTTGATCTAGAGCAAAATCTTTCCCAAGCAAAGCAAGTAATTTTAGAGGCAATTCAATCCCATCCCCAAGTGTTAAGCGAACCTGCTCCCCGCACTTTAATTTGGGAGCTCGATGGTGATGCGATTAGTATTATGTTTTTTGGCCATATTAAAACCAAAGAATATTGGCAAGTCCATGAAGAAGTTATTGAGCTGATCCAAAAGGGAATTAATAATGCGGAGATTGCGATCGACATTCCTGAGCAGAGAATTCAAATTGAGTCTCTGGATAAGAACTTGGAAAAAAATGGGGAAAAAAGCCATGATTTCAGTAAAACACTGCCAACTGAATCTTTGAAGAAAAACTAATTGACTAACTTTTACGCTCCCGGGATCGACCAATAGACTTGTGTGGCATTACCGTAATTTTGCCCAGTGATGGATTTTATTAGAAGATTAGGAAATAAATTCATCAAGTTAACATTGTCTCATGAAAAGAAGTATTCTAATTAGTGGAGCTATTATCGCTAGTTTTTCCTGGTTGTCAACACCAGTTAGAGGACAATTGGACAAGTCTGAATATCAAGCGATTACGATCGCAGAACCGTCGATTCCCGTGCAAGAATTAGAATTGACCGTTAAACCTCTAACTCAAGACGAACTAGATATTGAAGCCAATGCCTGGTTAGATCTACTCAAGATTCAAGTTAAAGAAGTCAGTGACGCCGAAATTGCCGTTAACCGTAAAAATGAAGAATTGGCGCAAACCAAAGAGGCCATTACCGATCTAGAACAGGCGGAAAAAGCTCTCACTGAAGTTGAAGAAACAGCTCAAGACAGTGGGACAAACCAAGCCTCCGAACAAACTCAAGAAGAGCTAGAACAAGATCTTGAGAAAGCTCAGAAAAAACTAGAAGAGGCTCAAGGATCGCTCGAAGAAGCTATCGTCGAAGAAGCAAAAACTCAAGAAAATGAGGACATCACTGAAGCCTTAACCGAAGCCCAAGAGGATGCCGCAGAAGAAATAGCAGAATCGGAATCGACAAACGCTGTAGTGGAGCCAGAACAGGAAATTGGCGAAGAAACTATTGCCGAAAATGCGGATGAAATTACGACAATTGAAACCGAAAACATTGATGATACCCAGGAAATAGAGCAGGCTCAACAAAAAATTGAACAAACTACCGAAAATTTAGAAGCGGCGATTGAAGATAAAGCCGAAATTAAAACCCAATTACTGCTTAATTTGACCGAAGCGAGAGATGAGCAGACAGAGGTAGGCGATCGCTTTGAAGTAATTATTAACGAATTGGAGAAAAAAGGTGGTGAGGTAGAAGCCTATCGGCAATATTTGGTTGCAGTAGGGTTGATCGAAGTTGATGTGAGCGATCGCGAAGCTCTATGGATCACCGCATTGGGCTGGTTGAAATCAGACACGGGAGGCATTCGTTGGGCCGTAAATGTAGGAAAGTTTGCGGGAATCGCTATCTTTTCCGTAGTTGGTTCGTTTGCCGCAGCTAATGTAACTAAAAGATCACTACAAATGATCCCTAATATTTCAGAACTATTACGCGGCTTCTTAGTTGGCATTGTGCGCCAAGGCACCTTAGTGATTGGGTTTCTATTTGCCCTTACTGCCTTAGGAATTAGCCTGGGGCCTTTGCTAGCAGTCTTTGGGGGAGTCAGTTTTGTCTTGGCTTTTGCTTTACAAAATAATTTGGGTAATCTTGCTAGTGGTTTGATGATTATGTTCTACAAACCTTTTGATGAAGGAGATGAAATTAAAGTTGATGATTTATGGGGCTATGTCGATTCGATTTCCATTGCCAGTACCAAAATTAAAGGGATGAGCGGCGAGGTGATTAGTGTGCCTAATGATAGTATTTGGAACAGTAATATTATTAATTTGACCTATACCGAGTCTAGAGGTTTTAGCGGCACGATCGTTGTTGACCTAGAGCAAAATCTTTCCCAAGCAAAGCAAGTAATTTTAGAGGCAATTCAATCCCATCCCCAAGTGTTAAGTGAACCTGCTCCTCGTGCTTTGATTTGGGAACTCGATGGTGATGCGATTAGCATTATGTTTTTTGGACATACTAAAACCAAAGAATATTGGCAAGTCCATGAGGAAGTTATTGAGCTGATCCAAAAGGGAATTAATAATGCGGGAATCGCGATCGACATTCCTGAGCAGAGAATTCAAATTGAGTCTATGGCAAAGAGTAATGGTTCCAGTAATATATTACCGACCGAATCTTTGAAAAACGTCAGCTCGGTAAAGTAGATAAAAATCTAGGAATGACCTAGATAATTGAGTCTATTATATAAATTCATCAAAACAGAAAAAACACTAATTTACATTCTAATCAAATGCCAAGAAAAGAAATAGACTTTGATTTGAGTAACTATATCGACCATTCCTTACTGAAACCGATCGCGACAGCTGAAGAAGTAAAACAATGTTGTAACGAAGCAATTCAATATAGCTTTCCTGCCGTTTGTATTTATCCTTCCACCGTCAGGCAAGCAGCTGACCTTTTGCATAACCATAGAATCGAAGTTTGTACTGTGATTGGTTTTCCCACAGGGGCCAATACTTCTGCGGTCAAACTTTACGAAGCACAAGAAGCAGTAGACAATGGCGCAACGGAATTGGATGTAGTAATTAATCTTGGTTGGGTCAAATCAGGACAATCAGACAAAATTTACCAAGAAATTGCCCAGATTGTCGAATCTACGGGCAAAACTGTCAAAGCGATTTTAGAAACCACAGTTTTGACCAACGAGGAAAAAAGACTCGCGGCAGAAGTTTGTTTAGATGCGGGTGTTGCTTATCTCAAAACCAGTACAGGTTGGTTTGGCGGGGCAACAGTAGAAGATATTAAACTGCTATACCAAATTACCAAAGGTCAAATTGGCATTAAAGCATCAGGCGGAATTCGCACAGTAGAACAAGCATTTGCTCTGATAGAAGCGGGAGCAACTCGACTGGGGACTTCTCAAGGTATTGCGTTAATGCGAGAACTAAAAGGAAAAAGTGAAAATAAAAATAGATAAATTCTATAAACAGGCTATGACATGTTTCTTGGTGAACTCTTCTAGCTCTTGTGTCTGAGGCTCTTTATTTTCTGTTGCCCCTGCAAATAGTTCCATAAACTCTGTATTGGAATAGGCAATTTGAAATTGATCCAAAAGACAAGTACAAATGCGCATATTGCTATAGACTTCTTGATCGTTATTAAAATCGAGTTCTTTGTTTTCCAACAAACATCCTGAAAGGAAAATTGCTCTACTACTAACAGGATAGTCATTAGTATGTGCCACAGTGTTCATAGGAATCAAACCCATGAACATTCCACTCAACAAAATTGTTATTTTTCGCATATGAGTTAAAAATTAAATTGAACTCAAATATACTTTTAAATTCAAAAATTCACCATAGTTTTCATTCCTCTTTCCTCGTTGCTTGCTCTTCTCCGCATAACGTGGGTTCTGACTGCTTGTTGCTCGTTCCTGAGTTAGTGTATCTTTAGTAGCTAATGGGAGTTCTAAGTTGTAGAGGGAATTGTGGTTGTTAATATTGGGTTATTAGGATTTGGTACAGTCGGCACAGGTACAGCAGAAATTATCTTACATAATGTAGGTAGACACCCTCTCTTAAAAGAAATTGTGATTACCAAGGTAGGTGTGCGATCGCTGGATAAACCTCGTGAGGTCAAGTTGCCATCAGGCGTATTAACCACAGATTTAAACGCAATCGTTAATGATCCAGAGATTGATGTTGTGGTGGAGCTTTTGGGTGGACTGGAGCCCGCACGGACTCTGATTCTTCAAGCCATTAACCAGGGCAAACATGTGGTGACGGCCAATAAAGCTGTAATCGCGCTCTACGGCGATGAAATCTATACAGCAGCGAACCAGGCTGGGGTTTATGTCATGTTAGAAGCCTCTGTTGGTGGCGGTATTCCTGTGATTAAACCCCTTAAGCAGTCGTTAGGGGTGAACCGGATTACTAGTGTTTTAGGAATTATCAACGGCACAACCAATTACATTTTGACTCGCATGGCCGCAGAAGGTGCGAATTTTGCTGATGTGCTGAAAGATGCTCAAGAGCTCGGTTATGCCGAAGCCGATCCCACTGCCGATGTCGATGGTGGAGATGCTGCGGATAAAATTGGTATTCTTGCCGCGATCGCATTTGGCGATCGCATTAAGCGACAAGATATTTTCTGTGAGGGAATTCGTCAGATAACAGCCACTGACATTAGTTATGCAGAACAATTAGGCTTTGTGATCAAGTTATTAGGAGTCGCTAAAAGCACTGCAACAAAAGCCCTAGAAGTAAGGGTCCATCCCACCTTAGTGCCCCGAGACCATCCCCTAGCGAGCGTGAATGATGTCTACAACGCTATTTTGGTAGAAGGAGAACCTTTGGGACAAGTGATGTTTTTTGGCCCTGGGGCTGGAAAAGGCGCAACAGCTAGTGCCGTGGTTTCAGATATTGTCAATGTTGCTGGGGTTCTCATTAGCAGTGGCAAAGAGCAGAAGTTAGATCCTCTTTTGAGCTGCTCTCATCAGCATTATGCCGATCTTGTTCCCATAACAGAAATTGACACTCGTTTTTATGTCAGATTTTTATGTAAAGACGTCTCTGGGGTGATTGGATATCTAGGAACTTGTTTTGGCAATCACCAGGTTAGTTTAGAGTCTGTAGTGCAAATTGGGTTTAAAGAGGGATTAGCCGAAATTGTGGTGGTAACCCATGATGTAAAAGAGGGTTATTTCCGTCAGGCTTTAGCAGAAATCGAAAATCTCGATGCTGTCTCTTCAATTCCTAATGTCTTACGCGTACTTTAAAGTCATGATTCGGGAGCAAAACGTCAAGAAATGTAACGATTTTTGTCAAAACGCATAAAAAACGAAAATTTTTAGTGAGTAACAAGTAGCTCGCGAGGAAATGCTCTTCGTGGGTCATGGCGGTAATTGGTGTTCTTGCATCTTGTAGAGTGAGGGAAATGTTATAAATTCCGATAGTTTTGCAGATCAAGATATTTGAGGAGGTTCTTGGAATATTGCCTCCTCCACCATTTTCTTTTGATTTTTTACTTCTAATTTTGTAAATAAGAAAGATAAGAGAATTGACTCTTACCTCTTACATTAAGTTAATTCGTGGAACACTATGCGATCGCAACGGGAGTTTCACTCCAACGACCAACAGCATTACCAATTACAGACAACTCTTGCATCACTTCATCAAAGCGATCGGGATGCAAAGACTGGGCCCCATCAGAAAGGGCTTTTGCCGGATTAGGATGAACTTCAATCATCAAAGAATCTGCACCAACCGCGATCGCCGCTTTGGCCATGTCAGGAACATAATCAACTTTACCCGTACCATGACTAGGATCGAGCATAATGGGCAAATGGGTGAGACCTCTTAAAACAGGGACAGTGCCCAGATCTAAAACATTGCGAGTATATTTGCGATCAAAAGTACGAATCCCGCGCTCACAAAGAATCACATTGGGATTGCCTGCGGCTAAAACATATTCTGCTGCCATCAACCATTCATCAATTGTGGCCGACATGCCTCTTTTCAAGAGTACTGGCTTGTCCTGAGCCCCAACTTTTTTGAGGAGAGCGAAATTTTGCATATTTCTCGCCCCGACTTGCACTACATCCGCAACCGCAGAAATTTTCTCAACATCGGCTGTGTCCATGACCTCAGTGATAATGCCCAACCCACTAGCTTCTCTGGCTGCTGCCAGTAATTCCAAAGCACTTTCACCATGACCCTGGAATGAATAGGGAGAAGTTCGAGGTTTATAAGCTCCCCCACGCAAAAACTTTGCTCCAGCATCCCGCACCCGCTTGGCCGTGGCAACTATCATGGCTTCATTTTCGACAGAACAGGGGCCAGCTACTACAACTACAGGATGATTTTGCCCAAATATGACATCTCCATTGGGAGTTGGCACAACGACCTCACTAGGATCACCATGGCGATATTCAAGACTTGCCCGCTTAAAAGGTTTTTCCACTCGCAATACATTCTCTATCCAAGGACTTACTTCCTGTAATTGCAAAGGATCGAGAACAGCGGTATCTCCAACTAAACCAATTACTACTTTATGTTTGCCAACAATTTTTTCTGGCGTCAAACCCCAAGTTTCTAGTTCATCACAGATTCGAGTAATTTCTAATTCTGGAGAACCAACTTTCATGACTATGATCATGACTATACTTTCGCGATCGCGAAAAAATAACTACTACTTCTGTCTATGGTAGTTATTTTTTCTAAATGCAGCAGAAAATTCCGACTTTTTGCTGATAAATGATGACTGATATAGCCCTTCTTAAATTAGTGAGATACAGACAGCTCTGCTGGAATGGGGAATAGGGAATAGGGAATAGGGAATAGGGAATAGGGAATAGGGAATAGGGAACAGAGAGTGTACCTCATGAATCTAAGAAACTTTATGACTGATAACTGATAACTGATAACTGAATATTAGCTTGCTGCTCTAGCGGCTGCGGCTTCGTCGGGGTGAATGCCCAAGCGAGTTAGATTAAGACGACCTTTATTGTCGAAGCCTCTAACCTTCACCACAATTTCATCACCAACGGCAACTTCATCTTCAACTTTGCCTACTCTACCTTCGGCTAATTGGGAAATATGAATCATTCCCTCTTTGCCTGGCAAGACTTCGACAAAAGCCCCAATATCAATGATTCTGGTGACCTTACCAACATAAACATCGCCCTCATTGAGTTTGCGAGTCATGTTATAGATAATTTTCTTGGCTTTTTCTGCTTTGTGAGCTTCTACTGCCGCGATGATTACAGTACCGTCATCTTCAATATCAATTTTAGAATCGGTTTGCTCCACGATCGCCTTAATGGTTTTACCAGAAGGCCCAATAACCATACCAATCTGGTCGGGATCGATCTTCATGGTCAATAATCTGGGGGCAAAAGGAGAAAGTTCCTCTCTCGGCTCGGTAATCGCTTTCAGCATTTCCTCCAAAATGTGAAGTCTAGCAGGCTTTGCTTGCTCAATCGCTTTGGCAATTGTCTCCATGGGCAAACCAGTGATTTTCATATCCATTTGCAGAGCGGTAATGCCAGTATCTGTTCCGGCGACCTTAAAGTCCATATCCCCCAAGAAATCTTCAATGCCTTGAATATCTGTGAGGATGCGAACTTCGTCCCCTTCTTTAATTAAACCCATGGCTGCACCACTTACCGGCTTGGTAATGGGAACCCCTGCATCCATAAGTGCCAAGGTAGAACCACAAACCGAACCCATCGAAGTCGAACCATTAGAAGATAAAACTTCTGATACAACCCGCAATACGTAGGGAAAATCTTCCTGGTTAGGCAATACAGGTAATAAAGAACGCTCTGCTAAAGCTCCATGACCGATTTCTCGACGACCAGGAGAACGCATGGGTCTAGTTTCCCCAACGGAAAAGGGCGGGAAATTGTAATGGTGAAGATAACGTTTCTCCGAAATTGGATTGAGATCATCGCCCAAATCCTGAGCATCTCCCGATGTTCCCAAGGTCGCTAGGGAAAGAACCTGAGTTAATCCGCGGTTAAATAAACCACAACCATGAACCCTGCGAGGTAAGACGCCTACTTTGGCAGAAATGGGACGGACTTGGTCTAGTTTACGACCGTCAACTCGCACGCCATCTTCCAAGATTTGCGATCGCATGAGTTTTTTGGTTAGGGCTTTGAATTGAGTTGCGATCGCCTTGGGGTTTTCGGTGGTTGCAACTTTGAGGGGATCTTCTTCTGGTAATTCGGCAATTACATCCTGGATTTTACTAGCTTTGATCTCATCGAGAGCTGTATCCCGAGCTTTTTTGTCAAAGTCAAAATGGGTCAGAATTTTTTTAATGTCTTCAGTCGCGCGATCGCTAATAAAATTAACTAGATTCTCATCAGCGACTGGAGGCTCAGCCACAGCAATCTCAATTCCGAGATCTTTAATCAATTCCAATTGAGCATTGATCAGCTCTTGAACTGCTTCATAGCCAAAATCGATCGCTTCAATAATATCCTGCTCTGGTAATTGATTAGCTCCTGCTTCTACCATGATTACGCCATCAGGGGTTCCCGCAACCACTAAGTCCAACTCGCCCTGTTCAATTTCTTTAAAACTAGGGTTGAGGATAAAGTCATCTCCGACTAATCCGACTCGTACCGCAGCCATCGGGCCATAAAAAGGAATTTGCGCCAGCAATACGGCGACAGAAGCACCAGTGACCGCCAACACATCGGGTGGAACGTCTTCATCCATTGTCAAGGTAGTTGCAACCACTTGGATATCATCTCTCATCCACTGGGGAAATAAAGGGCGCAACGGACGATCAATTAATCTACAGGTTAAAGTTGCTCTTTCAGGAGGTCTCCCTTCTCTTCTTAAAAAACCCCCAGGAATCCGACCTACTGCATATAATTTCTCTTCATAATCGACTAATAAAGGAAGAAAATCGATTCCTTCTCTTCCTTTTGATCTTGTCGCATTAACTAATACTGCTGTGTCTCCCGATTGGATTAAAACGGAACCGCCTGCTTGTGGTGCGAACAGACCAACTTTGAGCCTAATATCCCTACCATCAAAAGATATCGACTTATCAAATTCTTGCATTCAGCTTATTTCCCTTATTTTCTCTCTGTTTCTTTGCTTCTGGCGATCCTAACATTATCCCCACGACAAATTGTAAATTTCTCTTACCAAATTTACGAATAGTTTTACGTAGTTTTATGTCGTTATTTTAAATTCTTTGAGAGCAGGTAAAAAGTTCTTGCTTTCGTGGCTGGGGCTACTAAGTTTTATCAGCGCAAATCTCTGTAAAGGTGTTAAATCTTGCCATTGAGTGAGCAGAAATTCAACCTGGAATTCTGTCGCTTTGCTTTGGAGAGTTTCGGGTATAGCTTGCTCGTCTAGCCAGGGAGGGTTGGGTGCGATCGCCAATTCTTTGGCAGTATCTCCCGTTTTCTGAAGAATCAGATTTTGCAGGAACTCTTTATATTTAATAGCTTCTTCAGTGGTCTGACAGGGCATTTCGATCAGAGTTTGGCGTTCTGATAATTCGAATTTTCCCCAATGTGTGAGTTTTAGTTTAACGCCACAAGTATCTAGTTTCATCCGCACAATCATCGGGATACAGTGCATGGAGTCAATAAATTCTGCTTCAAATTGAAAAAAATTGGAGTCACTCATTATATATTGTTTAGATAGATTTCACTACTTATTTTAAGGTTCAGCAGGTCGATCAGATTATTACTAGCACGCGATCGCTATTACCAGAGAAATTTAATCTCACAAAAATACGATTGCCAAAATAAAGTTAGTTTTGATGCTAAACTCACAGTAATTACTATGTAATTACAAAACAAGTTTATGCGATGAAAACTAAAATCATTAAAATAGGTAACTCCCAAGGAATCCGAATTCCCAAAGCGATTGTCGAACAATGCGGACTGAATAACTCTATAGAGATGGAAGTCATCAATGGCAGTTTAGTTTTGACTCCTACTAAAGTTAGGGCAGGATGGGAAGAATCTTTTCAGGAAATGGCGGCAAATGGAGATGATGAATTACTAATAGATGACGCTATTCTCACAGTAGAAGATGAGGATTGGGAATGGTAAAAAGAGGAGAGGTTTACCTAATTAATTTAGACCCAACAATTGGCTCAGAAATACAAAAAATCCGTCCTTGTGTGATAGTTTCTCCCAATGAAATAAATAAATATATTCGAACTGTGATTATTGCACCTATGACCACTAAAATTCGTAGCTATAAAAGCAGAATTGAAGTGGAATTCAATCAAAAAAAAGGACAGGTAATGCTTGATCAATTGAGAACTATTGATAAGCAACGCTTGATTAGAAAACTAGGAGATTTATCAACAAAAGAGATTAAACAAGTACTATTTTTACTACAAGAAATGTTTACTTATTAACCTGAGATTGTTAACAAAAATTACGTAATTTGCTAAATTTGACTGCCATGTTTCATCCAATCAGTGAGATCGACTAATTCTTCATCACTACATGACTTCCAGTTTGACGAATTTTTTGAAAACCTAAACGCTCTAATGCCTTGATTGCTTTTTTACTAGAAATTCTTGGCAGTTTAGTCATAGCTAACATTCATGGTAGTTATATACCGAGGAGAACTTCCTGATAAGGGAAATTCTTCAAGATATAGTTTTGTCGCTTCTTGTAAACCTGAAATAGCTTGTTCGATTGTTTATCCTTGAGCTACTGTCCCAACTTCTGGACATTCAGCTATATACATATCCTCTTCTTTGTAAATAACTATAGTAAAGCTGTGGGTTTTCATCTTTTTCGAGCTAGAGATTTCCTTTATTGTAGCTTGGATAGATTACACAAGGTTTAAAATAACTCTTTGTTTGATTTTTTGATTAGATAAATAACCCTAAAATCGGCACAAAAAGTAATTTAGATTATGCGATCGCTGATTTATTTTAAGGTTCAGCAATATAAGATATATAGAAAAGTAAGCTACTAACCATGACTCAATCTCAATTTAATTTAGAAGAATCTGCCGATTTGTATACAGAAATATATGAACAAGATCAACAATTGCAAGAATTAACTGAATCAGCTTTACTTGATGTGTCAGAATAGCAGAATAAAAGGATAGATGGATTCTTTTTTAATTGATTACTCGAACTTGATACTTTATCTATGACCTTAACCATTAACTTACCACCAGAATTAGAGCAATATCTCTCGCAGGAAGCAAATCAACAGGGTATTTCGATTGAAGCTGTGACATTACAACTTTTGACAAGTTCTATTTTGGATAAGCAAAAGCAAGCTGAAGCAGTTAGTCTGATTCAATCCTGGATTGATGATGAAGATGTTGAAGAACAGCAGGAAACAGGTCAGTTTTTAATTAAAGCATTGGATGAGGATCGCTTATCTGAAAGAAAATTATTTCCTATTGAGATGAAAGGTGTAACTTGGTGAGTCGAGTAATATTGTTGTTAAAAAAAATGGCCGGAATTCTTTATTAGAGATTATAATTCTTCGCAGCGGGAGAAAAGATTATGTCCAAAGACTATTGAGGTGTTTTCTTGCCAAAACCACTCAGGGAGAGCCCCCTTGTTGAAATCTTCTGTGAACCTGCCTGTAAATGCGCCAATATCTTGGTAGGGCAGATAACCCTCATTTGATTTTGTTCCTGATTCTTTTTCTTTCCATCCTATATCAATATAGAATTCTCTCCATATGTCAACTGACGATTTCTCATCTGGGCTTCCATTCTTTTGCCAGATTTCTTTTTGTACACTGAAACCAAAATGTCTCGTTCCAGGTTTGGGATAATCTAGCCATAGCTTGTCAATTTCTTTAAATGCCTGACAATCAAATTTTTCTAGATCTTCAACTGTTAAATAATCTTGTTCTTTTCTCCCAGCGATATAAAGCATAATATCAAAAGTTTTCTGATCTGCTTCTCGCAAACGTTCTTCTTTAACCTGAGTTCGACAAGATGAAACCAAGACCATACGCGATCGCTAAAAAATAAATTGCGCTCAGCAAAGCTTGGCGCTTTGTGCGTCATGAGATTTAAAATGGATTAGGCTCTATCTTCTAGCTGCTGAATCAGGGTTAAAAAACAGTAGGAGGGAGAGCCGATAAAGCTTTGGGCTCTAGATCAAGAGAAGGTTTCTGCGGGAAATAAGAGTAAGCTACTAATCCAGCCAGAAGATTCACCAGAAAATTCCAGATACTCCTGTGTCTTGAATGCTCTATTTGAGAAATATTTTTGAGTTGGTCATTGACTGTTTCAATTAAAGCTCTCT
>NZ_ALVZ01000158.1 GCF_000332055.1 Xenococcus sp. PCC 7305
TATTAGAGTTTATCGATGTGATAGCTGTGACTGGATAGCAGATCGAGACTATTCAGCCAGTTTAAATTTACTAGGGTTAGCTGAACCCGATGTCATGCCTGTGGAGAAGCAAGAGCCGACTCTCTTTGATGAAGCAGGAACTAGAAGTAAAACAGTATTGTCCAATATTGTCTAACTTTGAGAAAGCGGCTTGGGAATATGAAATCACAGGTGCTGATCGGGTTTTTTATGTCCCGTTATCAGATGAAAAAAAGGTAATTGTTTATTATGCGGGAAAACATCCAGTCAAAAATAAATATCCCAAGCCTCCAAGTATTTAAAACAATAAAAATACATCTAATATTGCTGCGGCTATTTCTTTTATGGCAGTTTTTACCCTAAAACCTAACACCCAAAACCTAACACTATTAATTCACCCTACTTCTCAAAACTGTAAATAGTTTGACTTTCGAGATTTTGCCATTGCAAAGAAGGTTTAGTTGCCAGAGAATAACATTTTCTGTCTAATTTTATTTGTAAGCCCAACATCGGATCTTCTCCTGTGGCAACCAGCAATTCGATTTTTTTAATGCCGTCCCAAGCCGCAAGGTCATCTAAAATCGCAGCAATTCCCAATGAATAAGGATGTTTCGGTTCTTGATACCAATGGTCAGTGACTAAGTTTGTTTGGTCGAAACCAAGGTGACAAATTAAAGAAGGATGACTGAATAAGGCGATCGCGATCGGACGGGTTTCTTCTTGTACTAAAAAATCAAAGGAGCGAGATAAATAGCGAATTTTATCAAGCTTTTCGTAACGAGCTGGCGCAGAATCTACTACCGAATCCCAAGTGACAGCAATAGTAACAATGTAGGTTTGTAAGAGTAAATGACCAAGTTTCTTGGCTTTGGTTGCTAAATATCCTGAGTTGTAATCATTAGCTTCGATTAGTAAGGGAAGACGATCTACTATTTCTAGACCATAACCCTTGAGGCCCGCAATTTTACGAGGGTTATTGGTAATCAGACGAATTTTCTTGACTCCCAAATCATTAAGAATTTGAGCCCCCATGCCATAATCTCGCAGATCGGCAGGAAAACCCAAACGCTCATTGGCTTCTACCGTATCCAATCCCATATCCTGCAAGGAATAGGCTTTTAACTTATTGACTAAACCAATACCTCGGCCTTCTTGCCGCAGATAAACAACTACGCCTAAACCAGCAGTTTCCAACATTTTTAGGGCTGCTTGTAATTGCATCCGACAGTCACAACGCAGAGAACCTAAAGCATCTCCTGTTAGGCATTCTGAATGCATTCGTACCATCACATCGCGATCGCTAAACTCCTGAGGATCACCTTTGACAATGGCAATATGTTCGGCATTATTTAACGCATTACGATAAGCATAAATATGGAAATTCCCGAACTGACTCGGAAACTCGCAAATAGTCTCGCGATAGACAAAGCGATCGTGTTTGAGGCGATAGCTAATTAGATCGGCTATGCTAATTAGCTTCAAATTATGTTCTTTGGCATATTCAACTAACTGAGACAATCGCGCCATCGAGCCATTGGGATTCTGAATTTCACAAATAACTCCCGCTGGATATAATCCTGCCAATCTAGCTAAGTCTACAGCAGCCTCGGTATGCCCTGCGCGTTTTAGAACTCCACCTTCTCTGGCTCTGAGGGGAAAAATATGACCAGGCCGCACCAAATCTTCGGCGATCGTGGCTGGGTTGATGGCAACTTGAATTGTCCGCGCGCGATCGTCCGCAGAGATTCCGGTGGAAACTCCCAATTTAGGAGAAGCATCGATACTGACAGTAAAAGCTGTCTGATTGCTATCAGTATTGTTCGTAACCATCAAGGGCAAATCTAGAGCATCCAGTCTGTCTCCTGTCATGGCCAAGCAGATTAAGCCTCTAGCTTCTACTGCCATAAAATTAATGTTATCGGGAGTAGCAAATTGAGCTGCACAAATCAAATCACCCTCATTTTCGCGATTCTCATCATCCACTACCACGATCGAGCGACCTGCTTTAATATCAGCCAAGGCAGAGTCAATAGAATCAAAAATAAAATTATCGTTATGAGGCGTATTTACCATTAGAGAAGACTATGCCGTTCATATCTATTACTTATGTCATTTTAACGTAACTGTCGTCGCTTATCAGTGTTGTCTTTGCTTTGGGTTCAGCTATAATCCCTGTCTTCATTTGGAAATGCCAACTATTTTAAAAGCTTACAAGAACAACCTAGGACTTTGCTTGGGCGAATTACAGTTTCCGAAAGTTAGGGTTTGTAGTTATTCTTCAGACTAGCTGCGGCTTTAAACATTTCAATATATTGCTGATAGCCGCCAGGAAACACAACATTTAAAGTTAAAGGATCACTATGATCGCGCGAGTCTCCAGGCCCTTCAATTACTCTTGTTCTTTGTTGGACAGTCCCATCTTCAGTAAGAGTAAAATGCTCCAACTTTAATGACTTACGGTTTTTTAATTCTCCACCGCTACTGTCCACATAAACAACAATATTATCTTGCTCAAACTGCTGCCCGATAGTTTGCACTAATTCTAAAAATCCGCGATCGCTACCGCCTCTTTGGAATTTTATCTGTTCTCCTATGACTTCTGCTTTGCTGGTAACCGTATCCCCCACTCCAATAATGGTGGGCATTGCTGTCAAGTCAAAATTTTCTGCCACTAAAGCAATTAATTCCTGCTGAGAATGGGGGGCTTGTCTGGCATTAAAATCTGCGCCTAAAGGGTAATTTCCTGTTCGTAAATAATAGTAATGATTGAGAATTACCAACACGCCTACTTCTTTGATGGCACCTCGCAACATAAATTGGAAATCCGTTGTACCTGAACTCGCGCCTTGAGCTAGTTGAATAATTTCTTTCCCCCCATCATCTCGTCCTAAATTAGGAGCATAATGCACAAAAAAGGAATCTGCTAAACCCATTTCCTGTGCTTCTTGCAAAAGTTGCTCGGTTAAGCCTTGGATTGTTTTTTGCAGTTGGAGATAAGCCGCAGGTTTTTCTAATAGGGCATCATGCAATACATTGAGATTTGCTGTCGGGGATACTTTATTGTCTAATACCGTTGCCTGAATAGCTGCGGCAATGGTTTCTGAGCTTAAACCATAATTATCTTCTAAGAAAAATCTTTGTAAACTCGCACTCATCCTGGCGGGAACAGCGTCTAAAAATGCTAATTCTGCTGGGCTGACTCCTGGATGGGAATAATTACCATCACGATCTTGCCATTGCACACCGCCTCCTGCTAACCCAGGTAAGTAAGAACCTTTGGCTAATTCCGGTTTATCAAAAGCTTTTTCGACAATGGAATTAACACCTCGTTTGCCAATATGTTCGCCGTTGGTCAAGACAAAAAAATGCTGGTCAAAAGCTTTGGTTGCTTCTAAATATCCGCGATCGATTACCCTAGTTAGGGGATCTCTTACAAGACCCATACAAACACCGTCAAGGTCTTGAATAATCAAGATATTTTCTTGCTCGGTAAGAATGCGAATTAATTCTTTGTGATCTAATGATAGAGAATGTTGGGATAGAGAGGAAGAAGCAAAAGTCATTGAGATTTTCTGGCAAGTTTCAGAAATATCATACGTCTAATATCGAAATTATTATCCAAACTCTACTTACAGCGATCGCAATTACCACATTGAAATCCTAAAGATTCTTGCTCAAAGCCAAAGGCCGCTAGCAGAAATTGCCAACGACATTGTTTACTCTGCAAAAATTGTTGCATCTGTTTTTGCCAATATTTTTGTCTGGTTTGCCAACGATTAACATCAACAACAGCAGATGTTTTTTGATAACTAAAGGGATCTTTCCAAGATAGACAATCTAAACTATGGAGAATACTTAAAGCGATCGCGCTTTCGGGATATTCGGCAATGACTTCCTCGATATTTCCTCGCTCAGGAATTTGTTGCATAATTTGCCTTGCCTGTCTGGCTTTTTGCTCAATTTGACGAGTAAAAAACTGACTCCGTTGTTTATCCTCTGGGTTCAACCATCCTGTAGGCTCGCTCACTAGGGCTAAAGTGTGAGCAACTTTGCCATCTCGACCACTTCTGCCAATCTCCTGCATATATTCTGATAGCAATTCGGGAGTGTGATAGTGAACTATCCAGCGACAATTATCTACAGTAAATCGTCTATAACGCAAACAAAGCAGTGCTTTTACTTTGTGGAATTTCTTTGAAGTAAATTTAAAGTTTTTTAGTGATCAAAGTATTATTGCTTATATTTAAATCTTTAATGTATTTGTACAAAACAGAAAGATTTGGGAAAGATGGATTATCGTATAATGAACAAAGATAACAATATAAACAAAAAATAAAATAACAATTCAGTTTCTTTGAATGATTGGCTTTTAAATTTGGGGGTCTATTTAATTCCCATGAAACTGTTTTAGATATTGCCAAAGTATTTTGAACAGTATAAATATTAGGGGAGAAATCATGAAAACATCAATTCATGCAACTAAATATTTCTTAAGCAAAGGCTACGAGCGAGGTATATGTTTAACAAAAAAGAAACTACAAAAGCTAGTTTATTATTCCCAAGCTTGGCATCTAGTCTTCCTGGGTAAACCTTTGTTCGATGATGAATTTCAGGCTTGGCGGCATGGGGCTGTATCGATTCAGGTTCGGCAGGCATATAGAGAATATCAATACGATTCTCTTCCTACCCCAGTAGAAAATATTGACTGGGAGCCAAATGAAGCGAAAATTCTTGAAGAAATTTGGCGTGTCTATGGTTTCTTAAGTGCAGATGAACTAGAAGATCTAAACCATCATGAAATGCCTTGGTTGAATGCACGCGTAGGTTTAGCACCCAATGAAAGCTCAAAAAATCCCATCTCACAGTATGACATGAAATTTTATTATTCTCACTTTGTAGCAGACAAAGAAAACTATAAAATTAGTAACAATGCGGTAGATAAGGATAAAAAAATACAGGTAGAGTTAGAATTTACAGACGGTACAACTTGTAAAATAGATAGGGAAGAAGCTGAAGAATTTATAATTAGTAATTTGGGGAAATTTAAGAAGAAAAGATTTAAACCTAGAGGTCGTAGAAGAACTTGCGCCTAACACAAAATAATTACTGTTAGATTCTCTAAGCTGCCTTCATATTGTTCATTGTCAATGTCTGAGGCAGTTTTCGCATAATATATTGTTGAATTTAAAAAAAATCGATATGAAGTATTTGGGTGATCATTTCGACGCCCTTGATAATCCTTTTCAATACCAAGTTGGACATAGACGTGAGCCTTTGCGGTTCCTACCAACATAGTACCAAAAACATAACCATCAGATTCGGCAGCTTCAAATTCTTCTTTACATACTTTTACTTCACTGTAATCAAGACTCATGTTTCGTAGTATAAGATAAATTATATTTATGGGTTGGCGGTGGACGCGGAGAGGCTTGAACTCTCATCCCGACGGCTTAGGAGACCTGGGACGCACCATGCCGCGCCCATAAGTGTTAAGCAGCGACAGTTTTTGTTCGCTGCTTAATTACGATCTTTTGATTTGCAAGATTATTATACAAGCTATTGGGGAGATGTCTCCGATTGATAACTTTCCCAACTGTCTTGTGTTTAAAAAATACCTTAAAGGTTTGCCTGATAAGCCTTTTGTCTCTTCTGTACCTACTATTTTTTTTCTTGTTTTTAGGGTCAAATAGAAATACTAATGTAGCGTGTTTCGAGTCTAGATCAACAAATTCTAAATTGTTCATTTTGTGATAACATTGGTGTATAAACATAAAAAATTTACGCTTGCCAGTTTAACTGCCAGGCGGTTTGGTAGAAACGACGGTGATTCTTGTGAGCTATTTGACGGTAGATTTCAGGCACCGTCGTTTCATTTCTAGATTATAAAGTATAAATGCTGGTCAAAGCCAAAAAAATTCTACGAAGTAAAGCACTTTTTCTAAGAAAATTGCTTAATTGGGCTTAACGACTCTTTCCAAATACTCGAAAGTC
This sequence comes from Xenococcus sp. PCC 7305, assembly GCF_000332055.1. Classification (GTDB taxonomy): domain Bacteria; phylum Cyanobacteriota; class Cyanobacteriia; order Cyanobacteriales; family Xenococcaceae; genus Xenococcus. The sequence goes on from NZ_ALVZ01000158.1 coordinate 6,010, forward strand.
CATTTTTCAGAAAATTCTTTATATGGGTGCCACTGTCCAGTATTTTCTCTCACTAACCATTTATTTTCTTCTTGACGACATTCAGTGACAACTCCATAAGCACGAGCCAATTCATACCATTCAGAAAAAGCATCCTTAGCCTTGCTTTCACCCATCGCTTCATTAGGTTTCCAAGAATCTTTAATCGCGGCTGATAACCAAGCTTCAGGACTTCTAATTAAAGTACTATCTATCTGTTGCTTGAGAGCGTCAATAGCAGTCATTACTTTTTCTTCGCTGGCATTCTTAATAGTTTTAGCCAATGTACTAGAAATATTGATATTCATGGATTCTAGCTCATGAGTAATCCGCTCACTAATCCCTGATGCAGGCTTTATGAGAATTACTTTTTGATTGGTTTCTGAAGCGATGGGCGCATATAGTTTGTCTTTGAGCTTTGCATTCTCTTTTTCTAGCCGCTCCAGTTTTCGCTCTAGCTCTTTTTGATTTAATAACTGACCATAAACGACTTCTAACTGAGACTTCAAGCCTTTGTTTTCCGCGTCAACTTTTTTGATTCGGACTTTGAGAGTTTTAATCATCGCGTCCTTAGAAGCATCAGAAGCTTTTTGCTTGGGAGAGATTTTTTTCTTTGAATGTTTTGCCCTCAACTCTTCGATACGAACCTTAACTTCTGGTTCTTTGTAAAGCCAAGCCTTAGAAACTCCAGAAGCTTTGGCAACAGAATTAAAATTGATTTTCTCCCCATCGCGAATCAACTGTTGAATCGCCTTGTCAACCTTCTCAAACGCTGCTCGCCTTTTCTTCTGGGCATTTTTCTTTAGCCCATCGACATTCCTTTCAATCATTGCTTTCTAGCCCCCTGATGATATTTTCTAAATTTGCCTTAACTTTTTTGTTCATCTCAACCTGTCTCTGCCAACCATTTGCCTCTGCTTTTTGAATGATTTTTTCTGTTTGTTTTAGTTCTTGTTTGTGATAGTCGAGATATTCAAGAGTGGTTCTAAAATGAGTGCAAGTCAGACAGGCGTTAGCGTGAGGACAGCCTTGGCTAATGATTGGTAAGGCACAAGAGCCATTGGGTAAAGCCTGAGCTTGAACAGTACGCTTAAACCATTGCAGGTCTTCAGTCTGGGCTTCAGGAATAACCTCCTCAACTATTTGACCTGAAATATTCACGACTTTGCCGTGAAATTTAGCCACTTCTTCTTTCATAGTTTGATCATGAATATGAGCATAAACTGCTGTCATTACTGGTGATTCATGACCTAAGTATTTCTGAATAATATGCTGCGGAACTCCATTGTTTATCATTCGAGTCCCTACTGTATGGCGAAATTCATGAGGAAGAAAATGCCAAGGTTTTCCCGAAGAATCACAAATACTATGCTGTTCAGCTAACTTGTCCAGATAGCGAACAAATGAATTGCGAGTCATTAATTTGGCAGTAGGCTTAAAACCTTCTTTCCTAGCCCCACCTTCGTTAGCAGTAAAAACATAACTAAAGGGAAGATCCAAGTTTTCGTTGATGTATCGAATTTGCTCTTGGAGCACTCGGACAATTTCTCTAGAGATAGGAACAGTAATCTCTTTTTTCATTTTGAATTGGTAATACCGCAAAAACCAATCTCCTGCTTTATCCTGCAAAAGACAATCTGACTTGAGATGAAGCAATTCAGATATTCTCATTCCACATTCAAGCAAGACTAAAACCATTCTTTGAACTGGCGCATGAAGATCTTCTAGGTGTTCAATAAGTTGGTCGATGATATGTTCTGGAATGTATCGAGGTTGCGATTTTGGTCTTTTAGGAAAATCTTCTTTGCGAACTAAATACCTCGTAACTCCTAGCCATTCGTTCTGATATGCCATTTCAAAGAATCCTTTAAGACCAGTAATTCGAGCACATCTAGTAGAAACTGAAAGCTTACTACTAGCAAGATGAGCTAGAAAACTGATAACTACTGAGCGATCTATCCCATCAGAGGAAATCTCGGGATAAGACAAAGTCAGAAATCTAGAAAATTGTTTAATAGCTAATAATTTTTCACTCGCAGAAGAAAAACTTAAGGTACTTAGAATGAATTTGATATATTGTTTGGCTGGAGTCATCAACCAAGGCTGTTCAATTCCTACAAAATTGAGTTTGTAGCAATATTGTCCAATAGAATTAGGAATACCTAAATTACGAATATCCCAAATATCTTTCTTGTATTCTGCTTCAGGATTGACAATATGAACTTTTGCCGATTTTTCAGGATTGTAAGTGAAGTGACGACCGCATTTTTTACAAATATAAATCTGATGTCTTTTCTTGCCTCTACTTTTCCTTTTTTTGACAAACGAATCACTTCCACAATGGTGACAAGTTATTAGCTTTTTCTCAAGTTCTGTAAGAGGCTTGTAGCTACGTTGAGTCTGTTGTTGTTTCATCTTGAAAATCCCTTTGATTCAAATATTCTTGATAAGCAACTTTCATGTCTTCGTTGCTGACATGGACATAAGTGTCTATTGTGGTTTGGATACTGGCATGTCCTAATCGCTTTTGGACATAAGCCATTCCCATTCCTTCACGGATTAATTCTGTTGCATGACTATGGCGTAATTTATGGGGAGTAACAGCAATACCTGTTTTCCTCTTAAGTCGGCAGAAAAGAGCCATAACATTGCTATAAGTCATAGGAGATCCAATCTTGCCATCCCAAAGATTTACAAAGACATAATCACTAAAGTCATCTTGTAGCACTTCCATAAATTCATTTTCTAGATATTGGCTATAAAGCCCCATTAAGTCTTTGGATACATCAATTTCATAAGGGGAGGTACTTTTAGCACGAGCTTCATTCTCGTTATTATTGCGCGGAACTATTTTGATGAGATTGTCCCAAGACTGAATATCTTCATGCCGCAAGCCTAAAGCCTGACCAATTCTCATCCCACTTTCGTAGAGCAAACAAAGTAAAAATTTATCTCTAATGCGATGACAGGCTTCAACTAATTTCTGGAATTCTTCGCTAGTAACAGTTTTAGGTTGTAGCTTAGGCTGTTTTAGTTTTAGTAGACGAGTTCTCAGAGGCTTGCTTTTCGTCACATGATGCAAAAACCCTTTATATCTCTTTCCTGGCATTACTTGAGAACGATATAAAGGAATTTCAGAGACTTTTCCTGTCTTTTCGTGAAAGTCATAAAGCATACAAACAGAAGTCAAAATAACATTGACTGTGGCTTCTGTTCTCTTTGCCTCTACTTCTTGTAGCGAAACAACATTTCCTGTTGGACTACGAAGCCAATGGATAAATTCAGCTAATTCTATAACATTGACCCTGTCCCAATCTAATTTAGACTCTTCTAAGTATTGCCAATATAGCTTCAAATGATATGCATAAGAACGAATAGTATTAGGGCTTTTTTCAAGATTATTTAGATAGCTTAAATATTCCTGAATTGGTTCAATAGGTAGATAGTCATCTCCTAAGACCAACCAAGTTATTTTGTCATTTTCTGGAGCTCGAACTTTCTGAACTTTCACTGTTTTGAAAAGTGGCTGTATTATTGATTTGTTAGAAAAAAAACAAAACGTATTTAAATTTTAAGTTTTTGAATACGTTTTAAGTATTAATAATTATGAAGCTTAAGGATAAGTTTACAAGGCAAGAAACTTTAGAACTTGCTGGGGCAACGTCAAATCAGCTCCAGTATCTTGAGCGCTTGGAATTAATACAGCCAAGTAGGATTACAAAAAACAGGAAAAAACCGCTTGTTTTTTATACATGGGAACAAATTTTAGAAATTAGGGCAGTTCGTGATTTAAGGAATCAAAACGTTTCACTGCAAACTGTAAGGAAAATAATCCAGTTTTTAGACGACTCAAAAATTGATAATAATCTTAGAGACAAGCTATTGGTTGCTGTTGATGAAGATGTTTTTTGGGTTAATCAAGACTGGTCGGATTTCGGAGAACAGATGACCAGGATATCAGCATTAGTTGTTGCTTCTAAGAAAAATAACAATATAGGTCAATATACGCTAATAGTAATTCCTGCTCTGAAAGAGATTGTTGAACAAGTTTGGGAAATTGCCCAACAATCAAAAGTAATCAATTTAGAGGAATTCAAGAAGAGGGCGAAAGCAAAGCCTGTTAATATACCTCAACTTTGTTGACGTTTAATACTTTGTGGAATTGATGAATAAATTTTGTCTACAAAGAAGTCAAATACAAAGTCAAGTTGTTGTTGTTTACTATGAATACTCTTTTTTAAATGCTGTTGTTTTCGACAATCACTTTTATCGATTCCCATACCAAAAGCAGAAGTACAAATTACAAAAGGAATTTTCCCTTGCAACCATTGGTTTTCGATGTGACGTCGTTGCTGATCTGTCAGACCTGCATGATAAGCAAGAGTTTTTAGGTTTCGAAATCGCAACCAGTCGGCCAATTCCTCACTAGCTTTGCGAGAACGGACATAGATTAAACCCGATTGATTTGGTTTGTCTTGGATAAACTTCAAAGTCTGCTCTCGTCTTCCTCTCGAAGTCCAGATATTTTTGCCCTGAAGATGTAAATTCTTGCGATAGGGACTAAGGAGGAACTTGGCTGGATGATATAACCTAAGAGTTTTGATAATTGCTTGTTGAGTGTAGATATCAGCTGTGGCAGTGAAAGCTGCGATCGCGATTTTCCGAGAATGAATTTTGCTTAGGGCGGCTCTGACTGCTCCAAGGCGAGTATAGGCAGGCCGAAATGTCGTCCCCCATTGCACCAAACAATGAGCTTCGTCTAGGATGATGCCGTTAATTTTGACTTGAGCTTGGCTCAGAATTGACCAAACAGGAAGAGATAGAAGAGTTTCAGGAGATAAATATAATAGTCGCAGATTTTGACTAGAGACTGCTTTTAATGTCTGATCGCGATCGCGCTTACTCTGCTGAGAATGAATTAAGGCCGCAGGTAATTGCTTATTTTGCAGTTGTTGTACCTGGTTTTCCATTAAGGCAATAAGAGGCGATATTACCAATGTCAAACCGTTTTTTAATAAGGCAGGAAGTTGGAAACAAATTGACTTACCGCCACCTGTGGGCATCACAATTAAAGCATCTTTTCCTCGCAAGAGAGACGCAATAATTTCTGCTTGAGGATAGCGAAAATCTGAATATCCCCAAATCTTGTGTAGAGTAGCTTTTAAATCAGGCAATTGATCTTGAGCTAGCATAATTAATCTTTTCTGGTACGCATTGGTGTCTTTGACTAAATACTTCCCAAAACTGCTGATCCTATCGAGATTATCAATAATCAAGAGCCCAAAATTATTTACAGTTTTTTAAAGCTTCAAGATCGGCATCGACAATTTTTTCCAGATGCTTCGTAATCTTTTCGATAGGCCAATCCCACCAGGCAATCTCTAGCAAAACTTGAACTACTTCATCAGTAAACCGCTGGCGGATTATTTTTGCTGGATTACCGCCCACAATTGTATAGGGCTGAACATCTTTTGTAACGATAGACTTAGACGCAATGATTGCTCCATCACCGATTTGTACTCCAGGCATAATTACCGATTCATAACCAAGCCAAACATCGTTGCCAACCACGGTATCTCCCTTAAAGGGGTACTCATTCGGCTTAAGAGCTATTCGCCTCCAGCTGGCACCAAAAATCTCAAAAGGATAGGTAGAAAACCCCGACATGCGATGGTTTGCACCATTCATAATAAACTTAACACCTCTTGAGATAGCGCAAAATTTGCCAATAATCAGCTTGTCCCCGATAAACGGAAAGTGATAAAGCACATTTCTCTCAAAGTTCTCCGAGTCTTCTGGGTCATCGTAATAGGTATAATCTCCAATGAGAATATTTGGGTTTGCAATCGTATTTCTAATGAAACAAACTTGGGGAAATCCTGACATTGGATGAGAAGTCTGGGGATCGGGATATTGCATTTTAGATTTTTAACCTCGATCTCGTTAGCATCTAAATTCATCTTCCAGCAGATGAGTCTTTTGGAGTTTTTTGTAATAGGATTGGGTTTGGTAAGTTATCAGATTTTAGCCATGGAGAATAGAAATGACTCACTATCTAATTTTAGAATCCAGAGACCCCTATGATTCTGCCGACTGGAAAAAAATGCAGGACATAATAGTGGATCTCAAGAAAAATGGTAATGATGTAACTCTTTTTCTCATTCAAAATGGGGTTTTACCGATTCGTCAAGGTACTTCTTTTGAAAGTCATTTTGACAATCTTAAATCATTAGGCATTAATATTCTGGCTGACTTATTTGCTTTGCAAGAGCGAGGAATCAAAAACACCGCACAAAGCGTTGAAAAAAGCAGCATCGATCGCCTGGTTGAACTTTCTTTAATCCCTAATACCAAAACAATCTGGCATTAATCATTCACCCAACTAACTAAATACCAATCTCCCAAATATATGTCATCTAAGACTTTAAGTATCGCTATCATGGATGCTCCCTATGAGTCGGCCAATTCTACTACTGCTTTAAGAATTGTTCATAGTGCCCTCAATCAAGGACATAATGTTGATGTTTTTGCCTATGAAGGGGCAGTTAATTTGACAATGAAAGAACAATCTCCCCATGCCAATTCCATTAAAGGCACGACAATGGAAGAGGAAAATCATCCGACAACGAAAGATTGGGTTGCTGCTTTGTTTAAGCTTGCTCAAGAAAAGAAAGTCACGCTTAATTGGATTAATTGTGGTTTATGTGTAGATGAAAGAGGTGCGGGAAACTGGATTGATGGCGTCAGGAGAGGTGGCCCGGCCGACTTCATCAAATCGGTGCAAAAAAGTGACGGTGTAATCGTAATTCCAACTCGTTAAAAGGAGCAACATGAAAGTATTAAGCATTGTAGAGACCGCCTACAGAGGAACCTTAGAAGAACAAGATGATACTATTCTTTGGTTAAATCAGAGTTTTCAGAATAAAGGGGTTGATATTGCAATTTTGCTGCGAGGAAATGCGGTGAATTACCTGATTAAAGAGCAAACACCCTTTGCTTTGCAATTTGGGGCCTGGAAACAAACTCAACCCCCTGAATTAGATCGCGATTTGGAGCAGATGATTGGCAAAAACATTACAGTTTATGCGATCGCAGAAGATCTCACAGAGCGGGCTTTACCCCAAGAAAGATTGATTGACGGTGTCTCGTTGATTAATAAAAATGCCGTAGCTAATCTTTTTGAAGAGTTTGATTATGTTTGGCATTGGTAAATTCACTTACTTAATGAAGACGGCTGGTAGGGTTTAGAACGCAATGGCGAAAGAGATTGAACGCAAGTATTTGGTGAAAAATAGCGACTGGAAAAAATTAGCCCAGGGAACCTTCTACTGTCAGGGTTACATTAGTACATTAGGTCAGCAAACTGTCAGAGTTCGGATTATCGGAGAACAAGGATATTTAACCCTTAAAGGGAAAAATGTTGGTTCAACTCGTTCAGAATTCGAATATCCAATTCCGATCGCTGAGGCTAAAGAAATTTTAGAGACTTTATGCGATCGCCCTTTCATCGAAAAAATGCGTTACAAAATTCCCCAAGGTAATTTGGTTTGGGAAGTTGATGAATTCCTGGGAGACAATGCGGGTTTGATAATTGCTGAAGTTGAACTAACAGATGAAAACCAAGAAATAAATTTACCAGACTGGATAGATCATCAGGTCACAGCGGCTAAATACTATAACTCTAATCTGGCTAAACATCCCTATAGTCAATGGCAAGATAAGTAACAGGTAAACCCATTACTTATTACTTATTACTTATTACTTAAAATTACCGTCCGCCAACCACGACATTCTTAATCCTAACGTGAGGACCACCAACGCTTACAGGAAGAGGCATTTGCCCTCCTTTGCCACATCCGCCGTTAACGTATAAAGTGTCATCACCGATCGCCTCTATATCTTTGAGGGTTTGAAACACATTCCCAGAAAGCGTCACATCACTAACCGGTTCCGCAATTTTTCCATCACGAATCATATAGCCTTCGGCCGCCGCAAAGGTAAACATTTCACCGTTAGTTTGCCCGCCCAGCATTCTGACAGCATAAACCCCTTCCTCAATACCGCTCAACATTTCATCGAAAGAAGTGTCCCCAGGCTCGATCGCAGTATTAGTCATCCGCACAATGGGAGGATAATTGGCTCGAATAGCTCTAGCATTCCCTGTGGGGATTTCCTGCATTTTGCCCGCCGTCTCGCGGGAATGGAGCCTTTGAGTTAAGATGCCATCTTTAATCAGATATTTTCGTTGTCCGGGAACCCCTTCATCGTCATACTTTAAACTGCCTGGTAAGTTCTCTAAAGTGGCATCATCAATAACATTGAGTTGTTCAATTCCCAAAGGTTTGCCCAAAGTGAGCAACTCTTGCATCCGAGGATTTTCATAAACAAAATCGGCTTCGGAAAGATGTCCAAAGGCTTCGTGGATGAAAACTCCGGCCAAGTAAGGATCGAGAATCACGGAATATTGTCCCCCCTGTACCGATTTTGCTTCCAATTGTTTAACTGCTCTAGTTGCCGCGCTGAGCACTCGGTCTTCGATGCCAACTAACACATTGAAATCATTGCGAGAATGAAGCGTTTCGGTTCCCTGGCGGACAATCCCATCTTCTCCTCTTGCGATCGCACCAAACCTACCATTAACATCTAGTCTTTCTTGAATAATGCAACTACCCACCGAGTTGACAAAATATTGGGTAGCAAAGCGATCGCTAATACTGGACATGGTAGTTTGAATTCTGGGATCATAATCAAGTAGTAATTGATTATAGGCTTCGAGAATTTCTCTTTTATCGGCGAGGGAAACTCCCCGAGGATCTCTGGCTAACTCGACTTTGACCACATCTTCTATGGGTTCAGCAGATGCTAATTGAGTTGTTTCTTTGCCGACTAGTTTGGCTTGAGAAATTGCTTCTTCAATGCGATTGTTGAGTTCGGCTAGGCCGTTGAAGGTGACAAAACTCCAGCCTCCGCGATCGCATGCTCGAATTCCTCCAGAAAGGGCAAAGCCTCGATCTACGCCATCTAATTGGGCTCCGCGAAAACTTAAACTAGTAGCTTCGCTTTGTTCAACCCGAATTTCTAGATAATCAACATTATTTTTATAAGACGCGATCGCTTTTTGTAATTGTTCTGCTGTAGTGTTATTCATAAAAAATTTGAGAAATTCGGGACTAAAAAATCAATAATTACTAAATTATAGATACATTTCCCACATCTTTTCCCTTTACAGTTTAAAGTAATCTATTTTTTCATTGATTTTTTCTAAATAACCTTCTAAATCTAGTTAATGGGCTGTAGCCAACTTTATAAAGAACAATTGTTGCACCTCCAGTAAAAATAAACTTTTCTGGAACTTTTTCTAGGATTTCTGCTACCTTCTCTAGAATGTCGATTTGAGGATCAATCATAAAGTCTTTTTCTCAACTCTTCCGCAGCTAAATTCTGTTCCCTCACCTTGCCAACTCTCAATCCATCTACCAAACAAAGTAACTCATAGAGTTTTGGATCTTCTTTTACTGCTGCTGTCACTGAAGGATACAAAGGTTTAATTTCCTGACCTTTTACTTTTCCTTGAGCGAATGCCCAAACATAAGAATCTTGATTACTTACTATCAACAAGTCTTTTAATGGTTTGGCAGAATGAGCTGTCGGTATTCCCCGGACTAAAGCTCCTGGTTTAGTGGGGAAAGCATACTTTAAACCATATACTAAAAATTCTCCTAACGCTTTTTTTAAAACTCTTCGAGCTTTATTACGATAAAGATTGCTCGCTTCACATCGCTTTAAAGCTGCATGAACCTCAGAAGAACTCATCTTGAGACTCTTTGCCAGGCTAGCATATGTCCACTTTTCCTTTAAGACATGAACTTTAAGCAAAACCAAGATATCCTGAGGCTTAAGCATTTTTTATGAATTACTAACATTATTTTCTATTCTATATTCGCGAATTGCAAATAGCAAATATACGAGCCAAAGAATCAAGCTTGATATATCTCTTGAGATGCAATCTTAAAAAGGTTGGCATTCCCCTCCTAAACCATCCACGATCGCGCAAGTGTTATTAACCATCATTTTGAGATAACTATCACTATCAGTTCCTGGTTTACCGATGCCATCAGTTAACAATTTGCGATCGCTGATAGCTACTCCTGCTTCGGTTGCCACATTATTAATCACACGCTCATTCCCTCTGACTTCAGCAAAAATTGTCGGGACTCCTGTTTGCCGAATTTCGTTGACCAACTCTTTGAGACCAGCTGCTGTAGGAGAGTCTTCTGTACTCAATCCTTGTAGGCTTTGATAGTCCTGAAGGCCATAGGCTTGAACATAATAGTTGAGAGAGTCGTGAGTTGTAATCAGAAGTCTTTGGGTTTCGGGAATTGTCGCAATTTGTTTGGGAATCCACAGATCCAGTTGTTGCAATTGTTCAGCATATTCACGACTATTTTGCCCATACAGATTTGTCTGAGCAGGATTAAGTTCTATGAGCTCTGACTGCAAATATTCGATAATTGCGATCGCGTTTTGAGTATCATGCCAAACATGAGGATCAGCGGTTAGTTCTTCTTGTTTAGTTTCCTCTTTTTCATGTTCATGTTCATGTTCATGTTCATGTTCATGTTCATGTTCATGTTCCTCATGCTCTGCCGGTTCTGCTTCATGATCATGTTCTCCATGATGCGAATGTTCCGCCAGAATTGGTTGAGTGACAACTGTTTCATAAACTGGAATTTTTTTGTTGTTGGTCTCGGTCGCTTGAATCAGTTGAATAATTTTTGGTTCAAGTTCATAGCCACCATAGAAAATTATTTGCGCCTGTTCCATTGCCTTGCGTTGAGAAGGCGTTGGCTTATAAGTATGAGGATCTTGTCCAGGTTCGACCAAACAAGTCGAATCTAGGCTATTCTCTGCAATTATAGTGATAAATTCACATAAAACACTATGGGTTGCTACAATTTTGAATTTTTCTTCATCTAAGGACGTTAAGTCTTGGCTTGTAGTCTGACAACTGCTGATGACTAAAGATAGAGCCGCGACAAAAACACGACCAAAATTTCGAACTGTAATTTTATTTAGCATCAGTAAATATAAGTATCTGAAATAAAAGACTTCCAGCTTGTTTTTTCTGGTTCTTCCTTCCTCATTATTTGTTCCTTAAATTTGACAATGAGAATGATTTTAATTGTACAATGAGAATAATACTCATTTTTGTCTCGAATTAACAATGCTCAAAGTTCGCGACTTGGCGATTAATTACCGAAATACCTGGGCGATTAATGATGTATCCTTTTCTTTGGAGCCAGGACAAGTTACTGGTTTACTAGGCCCCAATGGAGCGGGAAAAAGCAGTTTGGTCAAGGGCATATTGGGCCTTATCCCCACCGCTAGAGGTGCGGTAACCTTTGCTGATCGACCAATCAAACGCCAATTGAAGCGAGTTGCCTATGTGCCACAACGATCGCAGATTGATTGGGATTATCCGATTACCGTGGAAAAAGTGGTAATGATGGGTAGAATTCCCGCAACAGGTTGGTTTAGAAAACCTTCGCCAAATTCGCGTCAAATTGTCAAAAATGCTTTGTCAAGAGTGGGCATGACAAAATATGCTCGGCATCAGATCCGAGAATTGTCTGGTGGTCAGCAACAACGAGTCTTTTTAGCAAAGGCGATCGCTCAAGCAGCGGATTTATTATTTTTTGACGAGCCCTTTAATAATATTGACAAGAAAACAGAAGAAATTATTTTCGACGTCTTTGCCGAACTCAAGCAACAACAAAAGACGTTACTGGTGATTAGCCACGATCTCGGGAAGACTGTTACCAATTATGATCAGTTGTTGTTGCTCAATCAGAATTTGATTGCGATCGGTAGCCAGGAAGAGGTTTTAACTGACCAAAATTTAACCAAAGCCTACGGGAAAAACTTTAAATGGCTGAGGGCGAGAAAAAATGTCGATCCTCAGCTGAAAGAGATGATGAACCTGAAGGATTATCCTCAATGGTTGGGGAAACAGGATGTTCATCATTGGAATTAGGTGAAGGCAGGGGGCAGAGGGCAGAAGGAAAATCCCTAAATCCCTAAATCCCTATTCAGAACTAGTAAATTTTGTAATCATAGAACTTACGTTAACTTGTTACTTATTCCCCATTACTTCTGCGCAGCAGCGCTCGTTTTTTGTTCTTTCAGATAGGCAAAAACGGACTTATCTCCAATATCTGGATCGATCTCCTGGATCATTTTTCTCCCTGCGAAAATGGTAAATCCAATTGTCCAAATTGCCAGTAATACTTGTTCTATATCAGCTGAGAGTAAACCAGTCATATGTCCCAATAAGAGGAAAGGCACAATCGGGGTGAGGATTTTGGTTTCTAATCTGTTGAAACAAAAAGCTTCCTTGAAGTAAATTCCCGTAAGAGCGGCAAAAGTAAAGCCAATCCCAAACAAAGTCAAAGGGTTATTGTAAACAAATAAGGCTAGGGGCTCAGTTGATTGGAATGAGATCGCGATCGCCGAAACACTACCAATGACCCAGAAGGCTTGTAAGGCTCTATGCAAAGCCACCATATAAATATGAATAAAATACAGGCTCACTCCCAAACTCAGGGAAAATAGGGCGAATAAAGGTGTAATCCAAGGTAAAGCGGCTGCTCCTTGGGCTACAAAAAGATTGGTTGCGATCGCAAAACTCAAAGCAGCCATCACTAAGCCACCACGATAGATCAGCACCTCTTGGCGATCGCTCTTGTCAATGGTGAACTCCCCAAATTGTCCTTTGTATGTAGTCGGATTTTTATCTAATATTGCAATCATAATTCTTGACCTCAGGCGAAATAAGCAGCAATCCAAAACAAACTATCTACTACTAGGGTACTCAAAACTGCTCCCGCAAAAGCCCACCAATGAAGCTGAGATTTTTGCAAAGCCCATAAGCTGACCCCCAATAATAAGTTTACGAGTACCACTGCCCAACTAATTCCCCAAGGAGTTTGAATCTGCACCAAGGCTAATTTGAAGATGCTTGCAGCTTGGCTAGGTTCTACTTCCATGACCTTGCGCCAGTAGGGAATTAATCCTGTTAGATAAAAATAGACATCTGTAATCGCTGTTCCGAGCAAAGAACCTAAATAAAAATAATTACCGATTTTGCCCCAACCACGAAATAAACACCAAGCGGCAAAAGGAACCCCAATTGCTTCTACGGGAAGATGAACCAAAGGTTCCCAACGCAACCATCCCCAGTAAATTGAGCCAGCAAGCCAACTCCAACTAAATCCTAAGATGAGATCTCCCCAAAGGCGAGTTTGACTGCGGTTGTATAACCAAATTCCCAAAATTACCCAGACCAGAGTTGAAACCAGACTAATCCAGGGGAACAACCGGACTAAAGGAGCTTGAAAAAATACGGGCACAGAAACTAAAAAAGAAGCTGCACCAAAAACCTTCCATGACCTGTGATCTTGAGTTGGGGATACAGGGATATTGAGAAGCGAATTCTGAGTTATGGGGGAATATTTAGTCGGAGAAGAGGATGTCACAGGTTACGTAATTGTTGAAGGTTTTTAATTTTCGTTACTTATCTTAACTTAATCTCAAAATACCACAGTTTTCTAATCCATGATTTTGTATCGTCATAGAAACTCTAAGAGAAAATATTGCGATCGCAATCGGCCTGTAACATTTCCTCATATTTATCTATATTTATTAGAACTCATTATGATATCTCCAAACAAATTAGGATTATAGACATCAAAAACAATACTTCTCGAACAGACAAAGAGTGTTAAGCGAGAAGTATTGATATTGGAGAGTTTATTTCTGCCTTATTTTTGGCGTGACCAAATTTTCGAGTTGAACTACTTATGAAGTAGCTGAATTATTAAAGATTTGTTATGATATGGAGATCAAGCCAGCTAATTAGTTGATTACTGATAAGCTGGTGGTTCACAGTTCGTGGGACTTAGAGGTATTAGTATAGACAGCTAATACCTTTTTCTTTTGCCGTTCTGCTCATCTATAACCCTAGAGTAAATTCTTTTTCGATTAATGTCCTCCGTCAAATGACGTAATTTATGTACGCTGATGTACGCTTATGTATCTATCAATTAAGATGCTGGATCAGATCCAACGTGATTTCGATGAGTACAAAATTTACTAGTTCTGAATAGGGATTTGGGGATTTGGGGATTTGGGGATCTAGGGAAAAGCCTATTACTTCGTGGTTCAACTTGGGAAATTTAATCAAAAGGAAAATTCGTCGAACTGAGGTAGATCCAAGAAAGACAAGGGAGATTCCCATTCTCTATGTATCAAAATGAACTAGGATTACTATACAGACGGACTGACGATTTTCAACTTATATGCAATTTATTGATTTAGCAGAAATAGAAGTAGTAGCAGGTAACGGTGGGGATGGCATGGTAGCCTTTCGCCGAGAAAAATATGTTCCAGCAGGAGGCCCAGCTGGCGGTAATGGTGGCCGAGGGGGTTCAGTGATTGTGGTCGCTACAGAAAGATTGCAAACCCTCTTGGATTTTCGATATGCTCGGATCTTTAAGGCTGAAGATGGAAAAAAGGGTGGTTCGAGTAATTGTACAGGAGCTTCGGGTAGCGATCGCATAATTGAAGTTCCTTGCGGCACAATGATTTATGATGCGAACACTGGGGAATTGGTTGGTGATTTGGTAACCGCCGAAGAAACTCTCTGTGTAGCCAAAGGCGGCAAGGGCGGTTTAGGCAATAAACATTTTTTGAGTAATAGTAATCGAGCTCCCGAACATGCTTTACCAGGATTGGAAGGGGAACAAAGGCGATTGCGTTTGGAGCTCAAATTAATTGCTGAGGTGGGAATTATTGGCTTGCCCAATGCGGGTAAATCGACGCTAATTTCTTCTTTATCTGCTGCCAAACCGAAGATTGCTAATTATCCTTTTACCACGCTGATCCCCAATTTAGGCGTCGTGAAAAAGCCATCGGGAGACGGGACGGTATTTGCTGACATTCCAGGTTTAATTGCTGGAGCTTCTGCAGGAATTGGCTTAGGTCACGATTTTCTGCGTCATATTGAACGAACTCGATTACTGCTTCATTTAATTGATATTACAGCGGAAGAGCCGATCGCAGATTACCAAACTATCCAGGAAGAATTAGCCGCCTATGGGCATGGATTGCCAGAACGTAAGCAAATTATTGCTTTTAATAAAATAGATAGCGCCGATGATGAAATTTTGGAAGATGCGATCACCCAACTAAAAGCCTTAACTTCCGTTCCCATCTTCACTATTTCAGCTGTTACTCGCAAAGGATTAGACATTTTATTGCAAGAAATTTGGAAACATATTTAACTGGGTAATGGGTAATGGGTAATGGGTAATGAGCAAAAGGTATTTTCCTCATCCTTTATCCCTCATCCCTCATCCCTTCAAATTGGCTAGCAATAATCGCAAGCATAAACCACCATAAAGTACTAACTTGGGGGCGATACCAAACTGTATCCACTAAACCATGGACTAAGAGTCCCCAAATAGCTGCGATCGCGGCGATTACCCAGAGTCCCTGAACATTTCTCGATTGACGTAAACGATTTACTTGGGTTATCCCATGGTTAAATGTCACAACTATCAACCAAATAAAACTACTAAAACCGACCAGACCAATTTCTACAATATGCTCCAGATATATTGAATAAGCACTTAAGGCAGGATATCGAGAATCCATATATCTTGGATAAATGGCTTTAAAAGTTTCATTCCCCGGCCCAATTCCCGTGAGAGGATAATCTTTAATCATCGCGCCGACAGTATCCCAAACGACTTGGCGGAAATTGTTACTACTATCTTCTCGTCCGGCAAAAATACTAAAAAATCTGATTCTGATCGATTCTACTCCTAAAATTGCCACAATAATTAATCCGCCTAAACCCCCAAAGAATAAGGGCAAGAGCCAGACTCGCCAAAAACGCGGTAAAAATTCGCGCCACCACCAATAAAGCAATAAAAATAAAACACTTGCCAAGGCCAGCATGGCCAACCAAGCACCCCGACTATCAGTAAAAAATAAGCAAGCAGAATTTATGCCAACTAAAACTACCGCCAGGGTTTTTTGTATCCAACTACTCCAGACAAAGACAGCGACAATACTTAATGCGATCGCAGGCAGCAAATAACTTCCCAATAAATTAGGATTGCCCAAATAACTATAAACTCTCGTATCTTTGGCCAGTACCGAATTGGGATCATTCCAAGTGGCCAGTTGTTCAACACCAAAAAACTGCTGCCGAATCCCATAACCGCTAACTATCAAAGAACTCAAAAGAGCACTAGTGATTAACCAATTACTTAACTTGGGCGATCTCATAATGCGTGAGCCCAAAGCAAACATCATTAAGTAAAGAGTTAACTTTATAAAGCCATCTAGGGCTGCCGCTCTTACCGGCGACAAGACAGTTGCGATCGCGGCAACTCCCCAATAAAGGAAAACTAATACGTGAATCGGTGTAATCCCTAGGGGTTCAGATTCGGAGATTGTCGTCAAAATCCAATATAAAGCGACGGCAATGAGCAACATGCCAATCAAGCCTGTAGAGACAAAAGGAGCCAGAATTAAGATTAAAGCTAACAAGCTAGCGCCAATTTCTTCCGACCATTGTAATAGCCAACTTTGCGATCGCCAAGCCGATACTAAATTGAGAAAACGATAAAGATAGCTACTATTCAACCAAAGGTCAAAATTGAGTCTCGTTAACACTATACTTGTCCAAGTAGATTTCATGGATTTGGTTAATTGTTTCGATGTTCACTGAAATAATAGTCTGCATTAAAAAAGACTCAAGAGCTAATCCCCAGAGTCTAATGATATTAAATAAAGATAACGAATATAGCGAAATATGCTAATTAATAGTTACTGCGAGAAAAACTGTCATTATTACGACCACCACCAGAGCCACCGCGATCGTTTTCGCGAGGTCTCGCCTTATTAACTCGAAGTTCTCTACCCATCCATTCTGCGCCGTCTAAAGTTTCGATCGCTTTATCTTCTTCAGCTTCATTTGCCATTTCGACAAAACCGAAGCCCCGCATCCGACCACTTTCGCGATCCGTCGGCAGATAAACCCGTTTAACGGTTCCATAGTCGGCGAAAACACCGGATAGATCTTCTTCTGTGACTTTATAGGGAATATTTCCTACATAAATTGACATTGGTTGTCTCCAGGTTTGGAATTATTTATCAGGGATAAACAGTTCGGGAACAACCTTGCCAACCAGAAAGCCGAAAATGTATAACTAAACTGAAACAATTGCTGTACCGAATCGAATATCTTTTTCTAGTACGATAGCACAGCATAATCTAACAAAGAATGCGAAGATAGAAAACAATGTTAAATAATATAAAACTCCAAGAAAAAAGTTTACTTAACTGAATGGAATTAGGAAGGGGAGGTTTATGACGCCAAATGTTGTTAAGCACAATGAATTGCGACAGTTAGTACGTTCCCAATTGGAGCTTTTTCTCGAACGCGGAAATTTGGAAGGAGCGAAAGATCTCCTGTTGCCCGTACAAGCCGTAGATATCGCAGAGGCGATCGAAGGTTTACCCGAATCCATTCAGGTGATTGCTTTTCGTCTATTATCCAAAGCCGAAGCTATCGACGTTTATGAGTACTTAGATTCGTCGGTACAGCAATCTTTAATTGAAGAATTCAAGCGTCAAGAAGTTATTGATATTGTTGATAAGATGTCTCCTGATGATCGAGCGAAGCTTTTTGATGAACTTCCGGCAAAAGTCGTCCGTCGCCTATTATCAGAACTCAGCCCTGGAGAACGGCAGGCAACAGCTCTGTTACTCGGTTATGAAGAGGATACTGCGGGTCGGATTATGACTCCAGAATATATCTCTTGTAAGGAAACCCTGACTATTAATCAAGCTTTAGAAGCAATAAGAAGCTTAGCGAATGCTTCAGAAATTATTTACTATTTATACGTCACCGATGCTTCTCGACATTTAACAGGAATTGTCTCTCTAAGAGATTTAGTATTGTCTCCAGCAGAAACTAGTTTAGGCGACATCATGACTCGGGATGTGGTCTCTGTTCACACGGATACAGATCAAGAAGAGGTAGCTCGTACTATTCAACGTTATGACATCTTAGCTCTTCCTGTTGTAGATTCAGAAGAGCGGTTAGTAGGAATCGTCACGGTAGATGATGTAATTGACATCTTAGAACAAGAAGCGACCGAAGATATCTATGCCTTAGGTGGTGTACAGTCCGATGGGGATAATGATTATTTTCAAACTAATTTAATTACTGTAGCTCGCAGAAGAGTTGTCTGGCTTTTTGTTTTATTGTTAACAAATAGTGTTACAACAAGTATTATTAAATCTCAAGAAAGTTTGTTATCCCAAGTCGTGACTTTAGCAGCTTTTATGCCTTTGTTGACTGGTACTGGAGGAAATGTTGGTGCTCAGTCTTCAACTGTAGTGATTCGGGGTTTAAATACCGATGAAATTGTTGATATGGGTGCGGGAAAGGTAGTTTTTCGCGAAGCTTTAGCGGGAATTTTATTGGGAACTATTTTGGGTTTTGTGGCAACATTATGGGCTTTTTTCTTTTTGCAAGAGGATCTTGCGGTGGCTATTTCTGTCGGTATTAGTTTAGTTGCGATTTCCTTGTTGGCTTCGGTAGCAGGTTCGGCATTGCCCTTTTTGTTTCGCGCCATTGGCCTTGATCCGGCTTTGATGTCGGCTCCTTTTATTACTACAGCTGTCGATGTTTTGGGTGTTTTGATTTATTTTAATATTGCTAGATTAATTTTAGGCTTGTAGATTGAGTAATACATGGACAATGATACTATCATGGTCTGATTATGTTGCAAAAAAAGTGATAATGGGACTTAAACAAGAATTTTGATTTGCTATATACAATCTAAATCTTTGTGAATTAAATTATTACCGATAGAAAATATAGACCGAAAATAACTAATGATTTTAGACAATTTTAAAATTTGCGAGGGCGATCTTGATAATGCTAGTATGGCGCGTTATTTAGCGGCAGATGCGATCGCGAT
The DNA here is from genome assembly GCF_000332055.1 of Xenococcus sp. PCC 7305. Lineage (GTDB taxonomy): Bacteria > Cyanobacteriota > Cyanobacteriia > Cyanobacteriales > Xenococcaceae > Xenococcus. The sequence goes on from NZ_ALVZ01000158.1 coordinate 25,089, forward strand.
CGATACAGAAACCATGGGCTTAGTAATTGGTCGCGATCGCCTATGTTTGGTACAATTATGCGATCCGCAAGGATATGTTACAGCGGTCAGAATTGAACAAGGACAAACTTCTGCCCCAAATCTCAAAAGAATATTAGAAGACCCTGAAATAACTAAAGTATTTCATTTTGCTCGTTTTGATGTAGCCCAGTTTCGTTATACTTTTGGAGTTGAGACAGCGCCAATTTTTTGCACTAAAATCGCTAGCAAATTAGCTCGTACCTACACTTCTAGTCACGGCCTAAAAAGTTTGGTCATGGAATTGACCGGAACTGAACTGGACAAAAGCGCCCAAAGTTCTGATTGGGGAGACATTGACAGTCTTTCGGTAGAACAACTGAATTATGCGGCTAATGACGTGCGGTATTTAATAGATGCGCAAACAAAGTTAACCGATATGCTTAAACGAGAAAACCGCTGGGAACTAGCACAAGAATGCTTTAAATGTATCCCAGTCTTTGTTTCTCTAGATATTATGCGTTATGAAAATATCTTTGAGCACTAAATTTAGTTAACAGTCCCCAGTTATCAGCTCTCTCCTCATCCCTCATCCTTTATCCCTCATCCTTTATCCTTCATCGTTGTTTTAAAGTCTATTAACTTATCGTCCTTGTCTTGCCAATCCAATGTATCGCCGATTGTTTCGCCGTCATGATAGGCAGCAAGAATTACTTCGCTGGTTTTACCCCAAGCGATCGCGCCGTCATGGGAAATCGCGATCGCCCCTAAATCTCGTTCCCTGTTCTTCGATTCTTGCATCGAGCGCAACATGGCCTCTGGGAGTTTTAAGCCATCGGTGACTCGAATTACTATTTTGGCTGCTAAACATTCATCAATAATGTCCTCCCCAATACCAGTACAAGAAACCCCAGCATATTCGTTGGCATAATTTCCCGCTGGCATAGCTGAATCGCTTACCCGACCAATATGTTCTAATCCCTTGCCCCCTGTGGATGTTCCCGCGGCGATTTTGCCCTGGCGATCGAGAGCAACGACTCCAATAGTTCCCTTTCTCGGTTCATGAGCGATTACTAATTCTTCTTCGGCGATCACCCCAGCCATGGCTTTTTGAAAATTACCCTCCCTCTCTTGCATCCATTCTTGAAGGCGAATTGTAACCAAGGGGTCGTAAATCGGTACCTTGAGTTCTCGTAAAAGTTCAGCTGCGCCATAATCTGATAATACGCGATCTTCTTGTTGCTGAAGGGCTTGGGCTAATTGAATCGGGTTTTTAACTCGCGATACATTAATCACGCCACTGAAACGCTGCTGGGCTCCATCCATTAAAGAAGCGCTCATTCTTATTTGTCCATCTGACTGTAGTACTGAGCCAGTACCCGCATTGAACATGGTCTGATCTTCTAGTAGCTGACAAGCTTCAGCGGCGACTTCAGCAGCAGAAACACCTTCAAGTAGTAGTGCATACATTTGTTCAACAATAGAATGTAGAGCTTGACGGACAATTATTGCGCCTTCTTTACTTTTTACATGACCACCTGCACCACCGTGAATAATTAATTTTGGTTGTACTCCTGCAATTGACATAGTTACTTTTTGTCTGAATTATTAGCTGATCGGATTTTAAACTCTAACGTGGAAATTTTTTCGTAAACAGTCAAAGGTTTTTCCGAAAAAGAGCGATCGCGATTAATTTTTCATGGCAAATCATTTTTAGAGCTTTTGCCGATGGCTTCATCTTTTTCAAGATCAGCTACTTCTATAGGCAAATTAAAGTAAAAACTACTACCCTGGCCGAAAATACTTTCAACCCAAATCTTTCCTCCATGCTGCTCAACAATGCTACGACAGATTGCTAGTCCCAAACCAGTTCCTCCCTTTTTGCGGGCATCGCTAGCATCCACCTGATGAAAACGCTCGAAGATACTTTCTAGTTGATCAGTTGGGATTCCTCTACCCTGATCTACAACCGAGAACAGAACCTCTTTATTTTGTTTTTGAGCCGTTACCCAAATTATGTCACCAGCAGTAGAAAATTTAATCGCATTGCTAATCAAATTGGTTAAAGTTTGCAAAATCCGATCTGGATCAACCAATAGTTCAACCGAGTTAGAATTTGTTTCTATAACAACCTGGTGCTCTTGGGCCATATAGCTCACAGTTTCTATTGATTGTTTAATCAGTTCTGCACTATGACAACATTGTTTTTCAAGATGATGCCTTTGGGATTCCATCCGTTCAAGGTCAAGAACATCGTTCAGCAGAAATATCAAACGATTGGTATTTCTATTCGCTATTTTGAGCATTTCTTTTCCCTTTGGAGAAAGACTTCCCAAACGGTCAGCTTCTAGCAGCTGGATAACCCCATGAATAGAAGTTAGAGGGGTCCGCATTTCGTGACTAGCAATGGAAATAAACTCCCCTTTAATTTTTTCGATCGCATAACGCTCCGTAATATCTAGTCCAATACTCATAGTTCCGCTCACTTCTCCTTGAGGTGTCCGCAGCAGAGTACTGTTCCAATCAATAATTTTTTCTGCTCCAGATTTCGTCACAATAGAATATTGATAGTGAGGCCGAAATTGTTCTGCCAGAATTTCCTTAAAATCCTGATATGCTTGCTGAAGCTGAGACTTGGGGACAAAAGTATTAAACCAATTTTTGCTCAATACTTCTTCCTTCACATATTGAGTCAATTCCAAACAAAAAGGATTGGCATATTCCACCTGACCATGACAATTGAGTCCAACAACAACTAAACGGACATTTTCCAGTAATGTCCGCCAACGGCGTTCTAATTCCCTGATATTGGCCTCAGCTTGGCGACGTTCTTCTAGCTCCCACTCTAAGCTTTTATTGACGCGAGTTAAGGCTGCTGTTCTCTCTGCCACTAGGGTTTCCAATTCTTTTTTTGTCTTTTGGAGAATGCTTTCTGCCTGTTTGCGTACGGTAATATCTTCAACTATGTAGGAGAATCGAGTTCTAATACGTGGATTTTGAGCGATCGGACAGACGGTAGCTAATAAGCACCTGTTGCTGTTGTCTGCCCTGTGAATATACTCAAAATATACAGGGCTACCAGTTTTTTGGCTCTCATGGTAATGCTGAACCCATCTTTTCACTTGAGCTGGTGATGCACCAAGACTACTTGCCAATTGATTTTTCATGGCCTCAGGTGTGACCCCAAAAAACTGCGCAGTGGCTTCATTTGCGGCAATATGTAAAATATCTTCATTTATCAGTTCCACAATCCCCATCATCAAAGGAGAACTATTGAAGAAATTTCTGAGAGTGGATTCTTTTTCTCGCAGTGCAGAGGAGGTCTTTTGACGCTCAAAAATTTCTCGGGTTAACTTTTTGTTGATTATTTCCACCTGCTGGGTACGCCGTTGGGCTGTTTGTGCTAGATAAATGACTAGTGCTCCAAGTAATGCCATCATCAATCCACCACCTAAGACAAAACTGGGTAGTCGTGATTTCTTAGTCACAAGCAACTCATTTGTCGGCCAAACTCTCAGCTTCCAGGTAACGCCTTCAAAATGAATTTCTGCTTCCTGTGCCCATTGGGTTTCCATTTGCTTGCTATTCTCAGAGGAGCTACGACGATATATTTCTTCGCTCCCATCGTAAATAGCGAGAGCGTAACCAGGAGCAACATTTTCGTCTAATAGGGTATCTAGAAGTGTTTGGAGTCGAAAGACACTCAAAATAAAGCCTTCGAAAGATTCTTGCTGAACACCAAGCGTTTCTTCTGAACTGTTCTCATGCAGAAATATCGGCACATAAACGAGAAAACCCTTGCCCCCTTGAACCAGATTAATTGTTCTGGTTACTGTTATAGTACGCTTTTGGCGCGCCGCTTCTAGGGCAGCTTTTCTTCGTGGCTCAAAGGCCAAATTGAGATTTTGAGCCGCTTCATTACCCGCTAAAGGGACGATCCAGCGAACATAAAATTCTGAATCTATCCATTCGATCGCCTGGAACCCAGGATAACCTCTCAGATAGTTCTGGGCGTCTTTTTCCCATTCGAGTTTTGGAGTTCCGCCTCTGCTTGTCCAGCGCTCCCTCATTCTTTCCAATGCTTGGAAGCGGTTTCGCATCTGTGTATCGATTTCCTGCTTAACACTAGCAGCCGCAAATTGCACCAGACGTTGTTTTGTATTTAAGTCTTGATCTGCTAGGGCTTTCCAGAGAAACAGAGTCTCAGTTGAGATAATCAACCAAACTATTGCGGGCAACCATTGCCAAAGCCAAATTTTATTAGCGGTGAGATTCTTAAGCCTATGGAGAAATATTCTTCTATCACTAACCAATTATTTGAGTTTCTTATTGCTTACTACTGATTTAATGTTAATAATTTAAACTATTAGGGCGTTTTTACTCATCTCTTTTAGAATCACTATAGCTTGATGAGACGAATGGGAGTTCTTCCGCGCCCTCTAAAGACGCGGCATTGCACTGCTGTTTACTGATCACTGTTAACTGAAATTAGCCTTCTCTAAGCTTATCTAAAACAGTCAAATCCTCCATCGTAGAAATATCGCCTACTAACTCTTCCCCTGCTGCTAAATTTCGCAAGAAACGACGAATAATTTTTCCCGATCGCGTTTTTGGTAAAGCATCAGTAAAGCGAATTTCTCCAGGACGAGCGATCGCACCAATCTCGCTAACCACATGCTGTTTCAACTCAGCTTTCAACTCATCACTAGATGCGTGAGTACCTTCGAGAGTCACAAAGGCATAAACATCTTCTCCTTTGACCTCATGGGGACGCGATACCACAGCCGCTTCTGCCACCGCAGGATGGGAAACCAACGCAGATTCTACCTCCATAGTTCCCAAACGATGTCCAGAGATATTCATCACATCATCAACACGCCCCATGACCCAGAAGTAACCATCTTCATCTTTGCGAGCGCCATCCCCTGCAAAATAGAGATATTCGCCATCTTTCGGGGGAATATGCTCCCAATAAGTGTTGCGAAAACGTTCATCATTTTTATAAACAGTGCGCATCATACTTGGCCAAGGATGTTTCACAACCAAGTAGCCTCCTTCATTGGCCGCGACTGGATTACCTTCTAAATCGACAATATCAGCGAGAATGCCAGGGAAAGGGAGAGTCGCGGAACCTGGTTTTGTAGGGGTCGCCCCAGGCAAAGGAGTTAGCATAAATCCTCCTGTTTCAGTTTGCCACCAAGTATCGACAATAGGACAGGTTTCATTGCCAATTGTCTTGTGATACCAGATCCAAGCTTCGGGGTTAATTGGTTCGCCGACCGTACCTAAAATTCGTAGTGAAGAAAGATCACGGGAGTTGGGATGTTGATCCCCCATTTTGATAAAAGCCCGAATCGCCGTTGGTGCCGTATAAAAGATTGTCACACCATATTTTTCCACCACATCCCAAAAACAACCAGGATTAGAAGCTCGCGGGGCCCCTTCATACATTAAACTGGTGGCACCATTGGAAAGAGGGCCATAAACAATATAACTATGCCCTGTAATCCAACCGACATCAGCAGTGCACCAATAAACATCAGTCTCTTTGAGATCGAATGTCCATTTACAGGTGACATGGGTGTAGAGATTGTAGCCTCCTGTGGTGTGAACGACGCCTTTCGGTTGACCGGTAGTACCGCTAGTGTAGAGAATAAACAGCATATCCTCACTATCCATTGGTTCAGCAGGGCAATTAGCAGAGGCATTGGGTTGTAGCTCATGCCACCAAACATCGCGATCGCTAACCATCTCGATTTCCTGTTCAGTGCGTTGCACCACCAGTACCTTCTGAACACTAGGCACTGCATTATCTTTAAGTGCTTCGTCCACTGCTGGCTTGAGAGGGACAATTTTATCTTTGCGGAAACCGCCATCAGCAGTAATGACAACTTTAGCTTCTGCGTCTAACAATCTTGCTTTGAGAGCTTCCGCACTAAATCCGCCAAATACTACACTATGGGGAGCACCAATTCGAGCACACGCCAACATCGCGATCGCCGCCTCAGGGATCATTGGCATATAGATGCCCACGCGATCGCCTTTAACCACGCCTAAATCTTTGAGTACATTTGCCATCTGACAAACTTCTCGATGTAGTTGGGCATAGGTCAGAGTCCGAGAATCTCCGGGTTCTCCCTCCCAAATCAAGGCTGCTTTATTCTTGCGCCAAGTAGTGAGATGTCGGTCCAGACAATTGTAAGAAATATTTATTTTGCCATTGATAAACCATTTAGCAAAGGGTGGTTGCCAATCGAGAACCTGATCCCATTTTTGAAACCAATCCAATTCTTTGTCAGCTAATTCTGCCCAAAATGCGGCAGGATCAGTCGCTGCCTGTTCGTATAGTTGTTGATATGCTTCTAAACTGCCAATCGTTGCTTGTTGCGAAAATTCTGGAGTAGGAGCAAATAGGCGTTTCTCTTGAAGAATTGATTCGATAGTTGGTTGTGACATAATTATCTTGTAATTTCTCTTAACCGTAAGATTAATCAAGTTATTACTTATTTTGTAGTTCAATATGACCTAAATACAAGTATTTTTGTTAAGTTTTTTGTGCAGACAATAAAAAAAGACTTAGGAGCTCTAAGTCTTGATCAATAAATTGATTTTATTTATATTATTTAAGGATCGCAGAGGATCTCAATCAGTCATTTTCCCAATTCTGATCAGCAACTAAATCGGCAACGGAGTCCCTCAGTAGGTATTCGGCTCTTTCTAGCTCACATTCAACACCTATCCATTCGCGGGCTGGTATATATTTGCAGAGAGTATATAGAGGTTGTTGACGAGTAATGATTCCTTGTTCTATCAAGTGACGGACTTCGTCCTTGATATTTTCGATAGAATAGCTAATAGAAGTGGTAGGTGCAATTGTTGCAGCGCTCATGTTGTCTCACCGTGATTTTATAGTTAAATTTTTAGAGTCTTTCTACCACTATAAACCAATTTTCATCCATCAGATTATAAATATTTGCTGTATCAAAAGTTACGATTACGTAAAATTATGGTAAAGCTTTGTTTCACAAATGTTAATTTTCTTCACAAAGATCCTGCTTAACGCTTAAATAAGTTCCCTAGAACTAGTCTAATTTAACTCTATAGCAATCTCCTCCATTGATGAGAATAACACCTTTTACCTCTGACCCTATATTAATTATTAAAGAAAGAGCATTTTATTTGGGGTTTTAGGGGTTTGGGGAATAATAATAGCGAGATTTCCCTAATTCCCTACATCCCTATTTCCCTAAGCGAGAAGTATTGAAATAGCCCCCAGCAATAATGCTCTATTACGAAGTATGGGTAAAGCGTACTTTCTCTACCCCTTCAATCATTTGTAGAGCTAATTGAGCTGAAGTAAATGTTTCATAAGATAAGGCAATGGCATTGGTGACAACTTAAGCTGAAAGAGTAGTTGTCAAGGGGATTTGGCAATTTGATGAGAAGAAAAAATCCTCAGAATTTTTTTGTCGCTCAGGGAACGGGGCAATGATCAGTCGGACACGCGGTTTTCGCATTGATTTAACAATTCCTAAATCGCGATTTTCTGGGGCGGTAAAATACTTAATTGGGTCATTAGT
>NZ_ALVZ01000159.1 GCF_000332055.1 Xenococcus sp. PCC 7305
TTTATTCGGGTTTACCAACTTAAATGAGGAATAACTCGTTGATTGGAAAAAATCTTGTTCAACAAATTTCGTTAAACTACCGACTATTTGTCGGAATTTTTCCCTAAATCCCGATATCCCCATCTCCCCATCTATCTTTTTTGAGAATGAAACAGCCCTACCCCTCGTTCCGGGGCGGGAGTGTCAAGTAGTTGGGACAGGATAACTTAAAGCATTCAGTTTGGCTTCTAGTTTTTCTTGAGAAACAAGACCAGGAATCCGTTCAATTATTTCCCCATTTTGGAAAATTAAAATTGTAGGGATGGCTTCAATGCGATGTTGAGTAGCAATTATTTCGGTATCGTCAATATTTGCCTTACCGACCTTAATTATCCCTTCCCATTGTGCCGCAACTTTCTCTATTATGGGATTCATTACCCGACAGGGACCACACCAAGCAGCCCAAAACTCTACCAGAACTGGGATGTCACTATTAATTACTTCTGTTGCAAAATTATCTGTGGTCAGGGTTATATATTTGGCCTGTTCAGTCATGATCTATTCTCCTAATGATATTTTTCTGTCAACTCTAAACGCTATCTAGCAATGTTTTTCAAGGCTGTAATAATTTCTCTAGGATCAAGTCTTTGAGTATAGTCAACATTGACAAAGCTATGAATAATTTTGCCGTCGGAGGCGACGACATAAGTCGCTGGGATGGGTAATTCAAAGGTATTATCTCCGTTATAAGCAGGAATATCAATACCAAATTGGTTGTAAATAGGTCTTAGTTCGTTTGCAAGAGTAAAAACTAAGCCAAATTGTTTAGCTACTTGATTTTTGCTGTCGCTGAGAACATCAAAGGTTAATTCGTTTTTTTCGCTGGTTGAAAGGGAATTATCTGGAGTTTCTGGCGAAATTGCGATTAAATTTGCGCCCAAAGTTTTGATCTCTGGCAAAGATTGTTGCAAAGCCCGCAATTCCAGATTGCAATAGGGACACCAACCACCACGATAAAAAGAAATTACTACTGCGCCTTTGCCTAAAACTGTCTGCAATTCGAGAATATTTCCCACGGCATCGGGAAGAGAGAAGTTAGGAACTATGTCTCCCACTTTTAGACTTTGTTCGCTGATCTTGGCATTCATTAAATCAGTTGTAGCTTGAGCCATTACCTCTTTAATTTCCTCGGGTTGATTAGCTTTAAATTGGGCGCGAAAATTAGTTAATTCTTCGGTTAAATTCATGATGATTTCCTTTTTTTGAATGAGTGTTCCAATAAAGAGCAAAAAAAATATCCCTAGCCCAATACCGATAAAATGACATTAACGATATTGTGTAAAGTATCGCGATCGCGGTTCACTTTCGCCACTACCCGTAAGCCTTGAAGACTACAGGTGAGATATTGGGCTAGACAAGCAATATTGCGATCGCTTTTAATTTGCCCTTTCGCCTGAGCTTGAGTCAAAGCATGTTCAAAAGCCTGAGTTACACAATGGAAATTGCGATTAATTGTCTTTTGAGTTTCCCCATCATCAGGACAGAGTTCGATGGCGGTGTTAGTGATTAAACAACCATAGCAATTTTGTTTTTCTACTGATCTGGTTACCAAATCTTGAAACAGATTAATGATGGTTTGTTTATCCGCATCAGGCATCTTGAGAGCAGCGATCGTGTTTTCCATTACGGTTTGTTCGTAGTGGGCGATCGCAGATTGAAACAAAGAGCGTTTATCCCCAAAGGTGTCGTACAAACTTCCTCGGTTAATACCCATAGTTTCGACCAAAAGTTGCATTGATGTTCCTTCATAGCCATAACGCCAGAAGGTATTCATTGCCTTGGCTAGTACTTCCTCTTTGTCAAACTCTTTTTTTCTTGCCATCAACTTAGTTATTTGACTCTGAAAAGAGCATAACATATTTTTGAATGATTGTTCAAGAATTATGATTTTATGATTAATCAATCACTTTAGCCGATCGCTGCTTTTGAAAAATTAGTAAAAGCGCGATCGCAACTATGAAAAATAAAATCCATAAATCAGGTTCAGGAACACCAGAAACTGTTGGCACCTCAAAAGGATTAAAAGGCGTATTCAATTGTTCCGCTCCAGTTTCTACTTCCCGATCAAAGCGATCGCTCTTAGCCTCAGCTTGCTTGAGCAATTCTCTTTGTTGATCATTAACTAGAACAATCATCGATGAATAAGGGGTCACAATATCGTAATCTTGAGCAATTTGATGAATAGAATCTAACTTGGCTAAAGAAAGCTTATTTTTGTCCTGTTGACTTAAGCTGTAAACTAACTGACGTGCGGCTAAGGGTTTAAGTTTATTCTCAGTAAGAGCATTTGCAGAGTTTGATTTTTCAACCGACCAACTATAACCATCAACAACTGATGAACTGCTAGCTTCTTCTGTTGCTAAACGTTTGATAACAGTAGGAACATCATTCGCAACTCCGCCATGACTATTTTGTATTGTTTGTAAAATAGCATCATCATAGGCTCTCGGAAGTTTGCCTCCCAGATGAATCATCCAGAAAGGAGAGTTGATTGCCATCACATCTTGATTATCACTAGACAATTCGTAACTACCCTCGTCAGTTACCAGCAGAACAGCATCATATTCATGACCATTGCGTAAATTTTGAAACTGCTGCAACATGTCTTGAGTTTGCATTGAGCCGAAAAATATAAGCGTATCAAGCTCTAAACTATCTATAGTTTCTAACTGTTGAGCTTTATTAGCTTCTGCATCAGTAAGATACAAATCAAGATAATTATTCGTTAAATTCGCTTGCCACCAATCAAAAGTTGCTTGAACTTCTGTTCTGTGATTTCTCATGCTATAAGAAGTATCAAGAATCAGAGCATATTTGTGATTTTGCGGTAAAGAATAATCTTGCTTATTCAATGGTTGAGCTGTAACAGTATATCCATCTTCTAACTTAATCTGGTGAGATATTCTAGTGGCATTTTGATTGTCACCCCAAAAATCTTCTAACCAATAATTGGCAAAAGACTTAACGCCCTTACCATTGCGAACTCGCTCAGTATTTTTTGTCCAAAAGATATTGCGTTTTTCTGCCAGCTTAGGCAGTGCCCAACCCTGTTCCTGTTCCATGACCTGATAAGTCAACCATAAATGCATTTTGGGTTGACTCTGGCTATTGGCTATTTCCCTGACAGATAATTGGGGAGGTACAGGAAAAGCTCGGAGGCGATATTGTCCTGGCCCCACTTGCTCTAACAGAGCAGGATCTATTGGCCGAGGTCGTTGTACCTGAGAATTATATACTTCCTGAGCCGCACCTCTGGGCGCAACTTGAAAAGGAAAGCGCAAATCCAAATTATCAGATTCTCCCAACCATAATCCGGTAATTGCAGCAGTTTCTGGTAAGGAGAAATAGTAGAGGATCTCTTCAACATCATTAGTTTTGTTTTGATACACTTCATGGATTTCAACATTTGCCCAATCTCCATGAGGATCTATCGTGACTTCTTGTTTTTCTAACCAGACTTTTTTCTGATCGATATTTAATAATCCTGCTTTGGCCTGATCAACAATGGAGGTAGATTGAATAGCATGACGCACTGATTTACGTTCCGCTTTTTGAATCGGAGTATCAAAAAACTCAGCATAAAGTTGGGCTGATTTTGGGACATCGTTTCGAGAACCGACGTAGAGAAAAGGTGAGAGCAGTTGATTATATCTATACTGTAAAAATGAAGCAGTCGATTTGGGTAAACCCAAATTCTTATAGATGCTATAGATATGATTATTATCTTCAGTTGTACTGAGATAACGATAGGGATATAAATTGGCGTTGACTAATCCTGTTCGAATCAGATCTGAAGAAGCCAAAAGTTCTTGCCTGTTTTGGGGTGTTTGCTCTAATAATGTAAATGCTTTGACTTGGGGTTGTTGATTGAAAGAAAATAAGAGAATTAGCCAAAGACTAATAACAGTTACACTACTAAAAATGGTCTTGAATTTTCCATATTCTTGAGTAAAAGCCCGTAAAATTCTTTGTCCTGAATTAACATATAAACCAGTGATAGCAAAGGGAAAAGCCATGAAAAGAGTAGCTGTAAAACCGAATAATCCTAAGAAGAGAAGGCCCCAAAATGAATATATAAAGATATAACCACTACTATCAGTCAAAACTTCCCAAAATTCTGGTATCCATTGCCCAGAGAAAAACCAAACTAAAAAAGAACCCATCCAGCTAATAACAACCGCAGCAGTGGGAATAGCATAAAATAAGAGAACCATTCCCAAATAAATACCCATCAATAGTAATAAAGTATGGGTAATCATTTGCACCCAGCTAGATACCTTCTGATTGTATTGATATCCTGCAAATAGCTCTACGGTAAAAGCAGAGATGCAAATAAATAAAGTTCCTAAAACTAAAGCACTTGCGAGAGTTAATTCGCGAATTAAAAATAAACGAACTAGACACGAGGTAAAAAATGGAGCCTCTACACCATAAAACAATCTCATCAATGTTTTTGGCTTTTTGATGAAATATTTTGCACCGATAAAAGTACAAACTGTAGGAACAGCAATTAGGGCAAATAAAGTAAGAGAAAAATCAACAGGAATATCTCCATTAAAGGTTGCTTCAATTAAAGGAATTCCTACGTAAGGTAAAATCCCTAAATAGACAACAGCAAGAAATAATAAATTCCAAATCCAAAAAATACTATGAAAAACCGTATTAGTAAATAATCTTAATTTCTTCATTGGTAGCTCAATATTTAATATTTAGTGTTTTGTTGACGGTTTGATATATATTCCTAGCAAAATCTTGTATTTCTGCACTATTAGGGTTTTCTTTCTCATCAAAAAGGACAGAAATCAAGACCCAAGTTTTATTTTTATGGGTTATATGCTCCCAAATACGAGATATGAAATCATCAGTAGTATCCTGGTCAGATTGAAACCAATAAGTTGCGGATAAGTTTCCATCTTGCAGGGATAGCCATCTAGCATGAATAGAATCACTAATGAGTTTTGATTTCATGTTATCGACTTTAAAGCCATTGCCGAGGAAACATAATTCTGGCGGATGATGGGATTGCCAACTATTACTTGCGACCATCAACATCGAGCCCGAAAGTTGATCTGATTGAAAGCGTAATTTTTGGACTAAAGGATTAGCCGGATTATCAAAAAAGTTGGCTTCTGCTGGAGTTAACTGAAGATTTTCGGTAACTATTGCTGGGGGTAAAGCGATCGCATCTAGAGAAATTGGACTAATTTGACTTGGTTTGATTTGTCCGATCAGTCCTAAAACAATAACAAGGGGTAATAACCAATTGAGATTCGATTTTTGTTTAAGATGGTTTGCTGGTTGAATAGCTGATTCTTTTTGAATATGTCGAGGAACTTTTTGCAAGAAAATCCAAGTTATAACACTTGCAAAAATAAAGCCAATAATACCCAAAGGTAAATGTAAGATGTGAGCTATTTGGGGTTGTTGCCAAACTTCGATAATGACGACTAAAGCAAGAACTCTAACAATATTTGCTATTACTAAAAACAAGAGATTTGCGATCGCGACTAGCAACCAACGCCAACCCAATTGACGACGTTCCAACCAAGTTGCACCTAATAAAAAGACTGTCCCTGTCCAAAGACTTTTCATGCCGCTACAGGGCAAATCTACTTGGGCAATCCCATTTTCCATGAGGATAATATCGTGGGAAGAAACTGCGCTGAGGTTGAAACTAGTTAGGGTATTCGCTACGGCATGGGCGGTGAGAACTCTGACGGGAAAGCCTAAGCCACTATTAAAAGCTGTAGAAAAAGGAATCACACAAGCTGCGATCGCGGTAATGGTTAAGCCCTTGCGCCAAGTGGATTCGGCCATGAATAAGCCAAGTAAACCATAGCTACCTAAGATGAAACAGAAAAAGGTTAGTTGGGGAATATTAATCAGCCATTTCAGACAAATTGCGCCTATTTCTCCCCCAATCATTAAACAAAGAGGATATAGATTTAATCTCGGAGTGATTGATTCAAGTTGGAAAAAACTATTACGACCTAATTGGACTAATAAAAATGTGACGACAATTCCTAAGACAATTAAATTTAAGGCTGAAATGTATTTCAATGAACTCAAAAACCATTGAAATGTCCAAATATTGCCTAAAAACCAAGCAGCAATCAAGAAAATGGTGCGGATATGCCCTTGCTGTTTAACGATAGGTTGGCTAACCATTGCTATTTATAAGTAATCAATAATTTAGTTTCTTGGGTAAGATACTAGAATCCATTGTAATAAACTCATAATTACAATGTGACAATTTATTTTTTGACTACTAATAAATATCACATTTCTTTACAGAATTATGTTTAATTAAATCTATCTCATAAGATCAAATTTTTACTTTTTAGCTTTTTTTAAAGCCCAATTACGAGTCAAAATAGTTCGCGGATGGATCGTTTTCTGAGAATTGATTAAATATTTCAAAGAATAGTCGCTAGTTTGCCAGGTACATTTATATAAATTCTGAGTGGCAATCTTTCTTAGAGCTTGTAATTCTGGAGTATTACCACGACTGGGCTCGATCGCATCGGCAATGAAAACAATACAACTTAATTTACTCATTCGAGGAGTTCCTAGAGTGTGATTAGCGATCGCGTCGAGAATCTCAGGATCTGCGATCGCAAATTCTTTTTGTGCCACGATCGCGCTAACATCTGCATGGAGTAAATGAGGATTATGCTTACAAACCGAATCGATCTCAATCTTATTTTTTTTAGCCAGATGTAAAAGTTTTTTGGGCGGGAAAAATTTGGCTAAATCATGTAATAATCCTGCCTTACCAGCTTTAATCGAATCTACTTGATAGATATCAGCTAAATCGATGCAAGTTTGCTCGACTCCCAAGATATGTTGTATCCGATGCTCAGAGACATTTTTTTGCAACCATTGGAGAACAAGAGCTCGCCAAGATTTATGATCATTCATCTTCAGTGCTTCTAAGCAGGTGGTTGTTCTAACCCAAGTCTAACTTAAGCAAATCTGTCCTTTAATCGAAGAGTGATCCCGAGCCTGAAAATTTCTTGAAGTTTTAGCAAGATCCGTGAAAACACCTGTATAGATTAAAGTAGATAAACTTATCAGTAATCAAAATGAAACAGATTAATTGGCGTAGGATATTGGGCTTTTCCCTCGCAGGAATTTTATTTCTTGTGACGGCTTGTAGCTCTGCACCACCTTCTCGCTTCGATCAAGCACAACAGGAAAGCACCTCCAAAGGTTCGAGCGCTGTTGTTAAAGAATCAGTATCTGGGGGCAGCTTTAACCGTTATTTCCCTAAATCAGGTAGTGGTTATAAAGTGACCTTTAGTCAAGAAAAGAAAGGTTTTGCTGAAGCAAAATTGAAAAAAGATGGTAAAGATGTTGCTGTAATGGCGATTTCTGATACTCTCAACAATCCTGCGGCGCAGAAAAAATTCCAAAATAGTAGTAGTAGTATCAAAGGTTATCCTGCTGCTAGTCAAGGAAAAACTGGGACTGCTGTTTTAGTTGGTGAGCGTTTTCAGGTTAAAGTTTTATCTCGCAATGATTCCTTTTCCGAAAGCGATCGCTCAACCTGGTTAAAAAAATTCGATCTTAGTGGTTTGGCTCGTTTAAAGTAAATCACAATCTCCCACGAATTTCATAAGTAGCTATTGGCTGAGAGCTAATAGCAAAGTGATTATAAATACGGCAAAGAAGAAACAATTATGGGCAAACCAATTCAAGAATTAGTTGATGATTTACCAAAGAGCAATATGACAACCCTCATGTTGCGATCGCTAGATTTTGTGGTCCCTGGACAATGGACAAATCTAGTGGGGTTTGAAAATACGATTCGCACAGTGACAGGAGAATCCGATGAAGAGATGATCCAGGCGATCGGTGAGCGAGCAATTTGGCTTTATAACGATAAATCTGAGGGTTATCAAAAAGCGATGTGGCTCTATGAAACAGTTGACAATGCTGATAGTGCCTTAGGAACAGCGGCTTTGGCGAACAAAGTGGGAAATAAAATTCCTTTGATTGGAGGACTATTAACTAAAGTTACTCCTAATCCTGATAAAGCTCAGTCCATAGATTTAGCTATCAAGTTAGTGGTTGAATTAGTCGCCTTTTGCCAGATTAATGGTATTCCTGGAGATAGTATCGGGGATTTTGTTGGTGCATTGGGTGATTATGGTGGCGAATCGCTGATGCGCATGGCAGCTTTAGTTTGTGTTGACGGTTTGATTCCTCTAGGTCCTGATTTTCTACAGAAAGTAGAGTCTACTATTAGCAATATGTCATCTCGGGATTTAGATTCTAATCAAACTTTTTCTCAGGTGAAGGAGCTTATTCCTGGGGGCAATTCCAAGGGTCAACTCAGCTTTATTGGGGAGAGTTTTGGCTCTGTGCAAGGTTGGATGAGCAATTTTGTGAGCGATCGCGGTCTGACTCCAGAAACAATCATGGGTAATTTAAAGAACTTTATCGATGTTTCTGACGATAAACTCGATTATGTAGCGGCATTTCTCGATATGACGACCAACTATTACGAACATACCGGCACCCAAACGATCGCAGCAAGATTAATCGAGCGAGCTGTAGCGGAAATATAATTCTTGAGGGCAGAGGGCAGAAGGTTTTCTTCCCTATCTCCCTATCTCCCCATCTCCCTATCTCCCTTGAAACATGAAACTTTACCTAATTCGTCATGGAATCGCAGTTGAACGTGGCATTTATGCCAATGATGCCGATCGCCCTTTGACGGATAAAGGTCGGCAGAAAACCCAAAAAGTTGCACAGCGTCTTTATGATATTGGTCTAAGATGGGACTTGGTGTTAACTAGCCCGTTAGTCAGAGCTTATCAAACAGCCGACATTTTGCAGGATAGAGGTCTGACCCAGCAGGTAGAGAAATCCTCTCATCTCTCACCTGGGGGGGATTTTCAAGATTGGCTCAGTTGGTTATCTGGGTGGCGCGATCGCTATTCTGACAAAAATCTTGCTTTAGTGGGGCATCAACCTAATTTGGGCAACTGGACAGAGCTTTTGGTTTGGGGGGAGGTCACGGGAAACATCATAGTAAAAAAAGCTGGTATTATCGGTATTAAGCTACCGATTTCTGGGACGCCAATGGGCAATAGTGAATTGTTCTTGTTAACTCCCCCTAAATATTTTGGCAATTTATAGACATTTATTGATATATCCAGATTTTAGAGCTTAACCAATGAAGTACAAGTTTATTAGCTAGTTAAACTTCTGAAAATCGTAACCAGAAACGTTTTGAAATACTCGAAGTTCAAACTCTGGAACAATAGACAAAATATGATCAAAAATGTCCGCCTGGATATTCTCATAATTTACCCATCGAGTATCTGAGGAAAAGACATAAATCTCTATAGGTAGACCATGTTCTGTCGATTGCAATTGCCTTACTAAAAAAGTAAGAGTATCACTAATTTGAGGATGAGCTTGTAAATAAGCCACAATATAAGCTCGAAATATGCCAATATTAGTAATCCATTTATCTTTTTTCAAAACAGCATTATTTGTTATATCAGTTTTTATATTATATTCAGTTAGTTCTTGATATTTTTTTTCTATATAATCGGACACATAATTCATTTTAGAAAATCTATTGAGCATTTCCTGATCGCAAAACTTAATTGAATTAAGATCAATATAAACAGCTCTTTTTATCCTTCGACCTCCTGATTCGGGCATAGTCCTCCAATTTTTAAACGAATCAGAAACCAACGCATAAGTAGGAATTAAAGTAATAGTTTTGTCCCAATTCTGAACTTTAACAGTAATTAAAGAGACTTCAATTACCGAACCATCAGCACCGTATTTGGGCATTTCAATCCAATCTCCTAATGCCACCATATTATTTGTAGTAAGTTGAATCCCAGCAATAAATCCGAGAATAGAATCTTTAAAAACAAGCATGAGAATTGCACTACCAGCACCAACTCCTGCCATAATATTAGTTAAAGGTTGTTGCAATAAATCAGAAACTATAAATAATATACATAAAACAACCAGCAAGATATAAAAAACCTGCACCAAAATCCGGACAGGAACAGTTTTTATTCTTTCGGAGGCTTCGCTAAATTTAACAAATAAATCTAAAACTTTACTAGTAAGTAAGAATATAATAATAGTTAAAGAGATACTTATTGAATGTTGTAAGAGCAAAACTCCCCAACTTCTCGTATAGGGAAATAATTGTAAAATCCAACCAGTTCCAGGTAACCAAATTACGGCATGTCCAACCTGAATCAAATTCTTATTCCACAACATGGATTGTGATTCAGGTTTTCTAGGAGTCAAATATTTGCGAAGCCAAATCAACAATAAACTTGCGACAAACATAGCAATTACTATTCCTAAACCAATAAAAAACTGACGGATTAAAAAAGTTTTTTGACGTTCCTGCCATGCCTTTGTTAAAACATCTTTAACTTTAATTGAGCGTATTTTGGCTAATTCTGGAATAGACATTCCGTAAAGTTGGGCGTCTTGACTAGTAATAGTCATTAAAATCCATTCTTGGGTTTGATCAATTTTGGAAATTTTGATCACTTGTTCATTATTAAGGACTGCCGGATTAACTTGTAATAAACTTGGTTCAATATTTCTTTTAACTATTCCAGTTAAAGTATTCTCAATATTTCTAACTCTAATGTTAATTTTGATATTTTCATCATTACTAGCCTCATAAATTGCCAGACTAGAAGCAACTTGAAAAACAATTCGACCATCAATCTTGACTGCACTGTAAATAATATTTCCCAGACTACCTGAGGTTTCATCAAACAATCCAAGATTACTCAACTCTTTTTGCTTATTGATTAGAGATTCGGAGTTTTGAGTATCTATTATGTCTTCAATGTTAGAAGACAAATCTTCACCAGAAGGCAATTCTTTTAATTGTTGTGCTGTAACATGGCTATTTATAAATAAAAGAAAGATTGTTACAAATAATAAAAGTAAATTTTTAAGAAATTTAGATATTTGCAATCTTAATTTTTTAGCTAAAACATGCATTTTCTAGGTCTCATAAAAATATTACATTACAAGAATTTCTATCAGCTCACTTGGCTTTTTGTTGAACAGTTGAGTTGATTTTCTGCTGAAGATCAATCATTGATTTTTGACTTACTTTGATCAATACACTCTTGGTTGATTGACCTATCAAGAGCTAATTATGATCAATGTGAATGCTGAGAACATCATTGCCAGCAACAGCGATCCGGTAAAACTTCCTGAATTATTTATTCCAATATTGGAATTCTCTATCCAATCGATAATTCTAAATATTTATTGTTAAATTTTGCCCCAGTCACTGAACGACCAGACCATTGAGGTGGCAAGATGATGTTGCGTCGTTGATCTCCTGCTTCAATGGTGATTTCCGGCCCGTATTGGGTTAGTTTAACTTGTTTTTTATCAAATCCAGGTAAAAAGACCTTGATTTTCTTCTCGGCAATCTCAATCGAAGTTGGCTGGGGAATAGAGCTTGTAGTCGTAAAACTTGGCAAGGCATCGATTAAAGTTTGCCAATCACCAGACTCTATTTTAGGCAAAGAGGTAATAGGTAAAGGCTGAAAATCATTACTTAAGGCATTATCATTACTATCTTGGTTGAGTAAAACTCCACCCACTGTTAAACCTATTTGTTGGGCGCTACCCCAAAGATATTGGGCTTTGGCGATCGCAATTTCATCAGCAGTCGTAACCAGATAGGCAATCACTCGCTGGGGATCTTCTAGGGCCTCCTTGCCTTTTTCCAACATCTGACTCGCATCTTTAGTCGATTCGGAAGTCAAATCATCAGCATTCCAAGATACATTGAGCACGGCACTGGTTACTGGTTGTACGAAAGGAGATAGAGTCTTAACAATATCCGATTCTTGAAAAACGCCTTTAAAGCGACGAATATACCAACTCAAAATTTCTGGCATCCCAAACATTCTCAAAGTACTCAAATCCCCTGCCCCATCGTAGACAATAGCATCATACTTATTACTGTTGTCATATTCTCTGAGGGCATTGAGTGCTAGGGCTTGATCCATTCCGGGAAGGATTCCCAGTTCTTGACCGTAAACATTCTTGAGTATTGGCGATCGCAAATACTGCTGTTCTAATTTTTTAGCTTCTGCCCAACTTTGCTCCAACAAAACCGTCGAGTTCATTTGAACCACAGACAAGTTGGCCGCAATTTCTTGAGGTTCGGCGGTAACGCTGATTCCCAATGTGAGAGCATAGGCAGGACTAGAATCCTGCCCGATCAAGAGAACTTTTTGCCCTCTAGAAGCAAGCTTTTTCGCAGCAGCGATCGCAATTGTTGTACGACCAGTACCGCCTTTACCCAAAAATGTGACGATCGAGGACATAGTAATTTTCGCTAGGATTAAGTAGATAATCAGAGTTAGGCTACTGGTTTTACTTCATCTTCAAAAAACCAAGTAGCGGATTTATCATCAAACTGGATGATGACCCCGACGCCACTACCATCAGTCATTTTATATTCCTTGATGGTGCCAACCTTGCCTAATTTATCAGCAACATTGTTGGATACTCTGTCTCTAATGCGATAGACCTTGACTTTTTGCCCGATTTCCATTTTTTACTTCTTGTATTCTAAAAATTTAATTAAATTAGCCAACTCACAGTGTAAAGCAAAATACTACCCATTGTTAAGCGTCTTTCCCCTCACTCCAAATAGCCAAAGAACTTACAATCGAGGGGGAAGAGTGCCCTCTGCCTTCTGCCCTCTGCCTCCTGCCCTCATGCTCACTCATCTTCATAGGAAGGAAAAGATTCGGTGATCATCTCCTCTCCATCATTGTCTGAATCGCGTAGGGGATTTTTGCCCACCAGCTCATTGCTAATTACAGCATAGGCTTTTTGTAATGCTTCAAGCCGATCCTCCAAAATATTTGCGGCTGGCAATAGCTGCAAAATCTTCATTTTCATAAGTCTATTTCTGACTGTTCCCTTCGCCCCAACGATAAAAACAACTCTGCGTTTTGCAATAGCTTCTTTGACCATATTTTCGATCGCCAAAGAAGCTGTGACTCCCATGAGAGGAACTTCTCGAAAATCCAAAATTAAGACATCATATTTGCCAATAATGCCCATGCGTTGGGAAAGACTTTTCGCCGCCCCAAAACTCATCGGGCCACCCAAACGGAGTAACAGCATTTTTCCTTGAGCTCTTTTGAGAATATATCTTTCCTCGTTATTTAAGGTGATTCCCTCATCAGGAGTCGTAATAGCCTTAATAGAATTTTTTTGTAGATCAGAAAGGCTTTTAACTGTTAATAAATTAGCCACAAAGATCCCCACTCCCACAGCAGTAATTAAATCTACAAAAACTGTGAGAAACATTACCAAATACATTAAGCCAGCAGCTTTAATGGAAATTTGGTGAGCCCGTTTGAGAAAACTCCAATCAATAATATCTATTCCCACCTTAATCAGAATTCCTGCTAGTACAGCATGGGGAATATTTTCGGTTAACACGCCAAATCGGACTACAATCAAAAACAAGATTAATGCATGAAACATCCCCGATATAGGGGTTTTCCCGCCCGATTTGACATTAATTACCGTCCGCATAGTCGCCCCAGCCCCAGGCAAGCCACCAAATAAACCAGCAAACACATTGCCAATTCCTTGGCCGATTAATTCTTGGTCTGAGTCATGGTTCGTTCGGGTGATGCTATCGGCAACTAACGAAGTTAATAACGAGTCAATAGAGCCGAGGGTAGCCAACATTAATCCATAGCCGATAATATTTCTCAGTTCACTAAATTGCAACACCGGCCAATGAATCGAAGGTAAACCAGTGGGGATTTTCCCAATGATATTGATATCACTGTCAGGAAAAACAATCAGAGAAGTTAAAGTACCGATGAATAAAGCTAGTAAGGGGGAAGGAATAATGCGATTAAACTTAGTGGGTAGACCAAAAACAATGATCAGGGTCATGACGCCTAAAATCGTCGCAGCAGGATTAGCTTGACTAATGTCCAAAGGAATATTGCGCACCGCATCAACCACTTTGGCAGAAGGTTCTTGTCCGAGAAAAGGACCAATTTCTATCAAAATAATAATTACGCCAATACCCGACATGAATCCTGAAACAACGGTATAAGGGATCAGCGTGATATATTTGCCCAGTTGTAAAATGCCAAAGATAATTTGAAAGATCCCCCCCAGCATCACCACAGTAAAAGCTAAGGCAAAGCCCGCTTCTGCATTGTTCCCAGCAACATTAGTGAAAACTGAAGCCATTACTACCGTCATTGGCCCCGTGGGGCCAGATATCTGCGAAGGAGTCCCTCCAAAAAGAGCTGCGAAAAATCCGACAAAGACTGCACCATAGAGTCCAGCGATCGCCCCTGCCCCCGATGAAACACCAAACGCAAGAGCCAGGGGCAAAGCCACAATAGCAGCGGTTAGACCACCAAAGATATCTCCCCGCATATTCTTAGAATGTAAACCATGAAACAATTGCATAATGTCCCGGTTATCGAGTATCGGTTATTAGTTGAGTAAGAATTCAGTATTCCCCAGTTATCACGGTTATTTGTTGCTAACTAGAAGAAATCATCATTAAGAAAACAAATTTAGGATTTAATGTTGAGAAAATCATACATTATGTGACATGACATCCAATGATAATTTATCTGAAATAAATAATTCATGCAGCAGCTTGTCTTTGAGGGCACAAGTATATAGAGAATAGTGGTGTGCGGAGATTTATTTGTAACATCTGACGCTAATAATAAAAATCGAAAGCATTTTCTAGGTAATTCTCCAGCCTTAGACTGTTCCCTTGGGGATAATTGCCAAGGTCAGAATGATGCTTCTGACAATGAACTAGCGCCACATCAAAACGACAACAAAAATCTGCTAGTTGAGGGTTTTTGCTAAGAAACAAGGCTGCGGTTTGCGAGATTTTTTTTTGTTTACCCGGTGAGATCGCCTCAATCCCTTGACTATCCCAACTATTGTCGCTGCGAGTTTTGACCTCCACAAAAACTAAAGTTGGTTGGGATCTGTGACGAGCAATCAAATCTATCTCCCCCCAACGGCAACGCCAACGATAGTGCAATACTCGATAGTTTTGTTCCGATAACCATTTGCCAACTAACTGTTCGCCAAGCTCTCCCAGGGAAATTGCCATGAATTTTTAGGTTTTAGGTTTAACATTTTTGTAGCATAACTCAAACCTTGTCTAATCCCCACGGGACTTAATGTTTCTCGTTTCGGGAATTAGGGAATTGGGGAAGTAGGGAATTAGGGAACGCGTATCGCAGCCCTAAGTCCCCATTTTTTCGGTCTCTAAATTCAATCTATGAACCAGAAGTATTACTACGGGACTTGTTCCATCTTCGTGGGATAATATCCTCGGACAAGAAAAAACTATTCTCTAATACTTAATAGTCAAGACATTCGGGGCTTTTCTCTGATAAAACAATTGTCAGTAATAACGATGAAACTTCTAAAAAACAGCTATATTATTTGCTTAAAGAAGGTAATTAGCGCCACTATAATTATTTTCTTGCTGAATCTACTGCTTATTGGTAGCTGGATTACTCCAGCCTGGGCAATAGATTATACGAAAGAAACCTTAAATGGTACAGACTTTTCTCATCAAAATTTGACTGATGCTACATTTGATCATACCAATCTCATTGGAAGTGATTTTAGCGATTCCAATCTTTTCGGCGTAAGATTTTTTGCGGCAAACCTACGAGAAGCAAATTTTGCCAACGCCAATCTGAAATTTGCTGATTTAGAAGCTGCTCGCCTCAGCGATGCTAATTTAACAAATGCGGTTTTAGCAGGAGCCTATTTAACTAATGCCTTATTAGATGGGGTAATTATTGAAGGTGCAGATTTTTCAGGTGCTTTATTAGATCGCAATGACGAGAAGATGTTATGCGATATTGCCACAGGAACTAATCCAACTACAGGTCGCAATACCAGAGATACCTTATTCTGCTTCTAATGTTTTCTACTATTTCTTAACTAATAATGAATGACCAACTAATAAGCATACCGATCGCCCCTGGAGATTTTAAATCTGGTTTTGTGGGAATTATTGGTAGACCTAATGTGGGAAAATCTACTTTGATGAATCATTTAGTTGGTCAAAAAGTTGCGATTACTTCTCCTGTATCCCAAACCACTCGTAATCGCCTACAGGGTATCCTCACGACCCCCCAAGCTCAAATCATTTTTGTAGATACGCCGGGGATTCACAAACCCCATCATGAATTGGGTAAGGTTATTGTCAAAAATGCCCAGATGGCAATTAATGCTGTTGATTTGATTTTATTTGTGGTGGATAGTTCGGCGAAGGCAGGGAAGGGCGATCGCTTTATTGTAGATTTACTGAAAAATACCAAAAACCCTGTAGTTTTAGGATTAAATAAAATAGATCTCCAACCAGAGCTTCATGACAGAATTGATCAAAGTTATCAGGATTTAGCAGTAGAAAACAATTGGTCGGTTAGTAAGTTTTCGGCAATTACAGGAGAAGGCACAACAGAGTTGCAAAGTTTATTGGTCGATAAGTTAGAAACTGGACCTTATTATTATCCTCCTGAGTTAGTGACCGATCAGCCAGAAAGGTTTATTATGGCGGAGTTGATTCGCGAACAAATATTATTGCAAACTCGCCAGGAAATACCCCATTCTGTCGCGATCGCAATTGAAAAAGTTGAAGAGACGGAGAAAATTACCAAGATTTTTGCAGCGATTAATGTTGAGCGAAGTTCTCAGAAAGGAATTTTGATTGGCAAAAAAGGCAGTATGCTCAAACAAATCGGTTCTGAGGCAAGACAGCAAATCCAGAAGTTGATAGCTGGCAATGTCTATTTGGAATTATTTGTCAAAGTGGAGCCTCAATGGCGACAATCTCGACTCCGCCTGGCAGAGTTTGGCTATCAGGTTGAAGGGTAATGGAAAATAAGTAATAAGTAATAAGTAATGAGTAATGGAGCTTACTGGTAACTGGTCAATGGTCAATGTAAAAGTAAAACTATTTGCTGCTTACCAAGAAGTCTGTGGAAAATCGGAGTTAACCTTAAGTTTTCCTGAAGCGACGACTGTCGGAGACGTTTTGAATTATTTGATTCAAGAGAGACCTGAGTTGGAAAAATGGCGCGAAGTCACCCGCTTTGGCATAAATTTGCAGTTTGTGAGTGCGGAAACGGTGATTCGTGATGGCGACGAAATTGTCTTAATTCCACCTGTTAGTGGGGGTTAAGCAATCGAACTAATATCAAAATATAAGCTACCACAATATAGATTTAATAGATACATACCTAGATTATTATTATGCTATGCTGTTCCGAAAGTGAAGCAGAGAGGAGTTGAGCATTGAATTTTAATCGTGATCCTTGGGAAATTCTCAAACAAACAAGCCGCACATTTTATATCCCGATTAATTCTCTCCCAAAAGAGTTGAGAAAGGCTGTGACCTCTGCTTATCTCTGTATGAGAGCGATTGACGATATAGAAGATAGCGATCTTCTCGATAGTAAGACCAAAATTCAGCTTCTGCGCAGTATCAGTCTCAATCTACAATCACAACATTATAGTAATGCTCAAGATCTCTTTAGCGAAGATTTAGCCTATTATAGTCACAATTTACCCGAAGTAAGTTTACGTATTAAAGAATGGTCTTTGCTCGCTCCTCAAGCGATCGCACCGAGAATTTGGGATGCCACCGCTGCCATGGCAGACCGCATGGCTTATTGGGTAGAACAGGACTGGCAGATTAATACAAGAGCTGATCTCGATCGCTACACTTTTAGCGTTGCCGGTTCAGTCGGCTTGCTCCTTTCTGATATTTGGGGTTGGTATGATGGCACCGTAACTAATCGGGATCATGCCATCGGTTTTGGCCGTGGATTACAAGCGGTAAATATTATGCGCAATCGGCAAGAAGATTTGAGTCGAGGAGTGGACTTTTTCCCCCATGATTGGGATATGGCGATGATGCAGGAATACACGCGATCGCAATTACAATTGGCTAATCTTTATATTGAAGCTTTAAGTGAAAGTCCTGCCCTAGATTTTTGCCGCATTCCTTTGACCTTGGCTTATGCCACCTTAGAAGCGATGGCGGCGGGCAAAGAAAAGCTCAGTCGCAAAGATGTATTATCTCTAGTCGCCAAACTGTAAATTAAAATCATTTAAGCCAATTTTTCTGTAGAATTCTGAAAGGGAATAGTAGCAATAAAAAGTTATGACAGATTGGCAATTAGTAGATGGGGGCATTACTGCTCCTAAAGGATATCAAGCAGCAGGAATTACTGCGGGATTAAAAGCTTCTGGCTCCAAGGATTTAACCTTAATTCTATCGGAAACAGATGCGATCGCTGCGGGAGTATTCACTCTATCCCAAGTTCGTGCTGCTTGTGTAGACTACTGCCGCAAACAGCTACAAAAGAATGCTAGTGCCAGAGCTATTCTCTGTAACTCAGGACAAGCCAATGCCTGTACAGGAGAGTTAGGTTGGCAAGATGCCAAGGAATCTGCAGAATTATTGGCCAAACAGTTAAATATTTCGCCCCAGGCGATTCTCCTCGCTTCGACGGGGGTGATTGGGCAGCGCATCAAAATGGATGCTTTGCGTCAAGGCATTCCTAAATTAGTTGCTGCGGCGAGCGTTGATGGTGGCAAGGATGCAGCCGAGGCGATCGTTACTACGGATTTAGTGACCAAAGAAATTGCTCTAGAAACTGATATTGAAGGTCGTCCTGTCAGAATTGGTGGCATTGCCAAAGGTTCAGGGATGATTCATCCTAATATGGCGACTATGCTGGCCTTTATTACCTGCGATGCTGCGGTGGCGACTAATTTATGGCAAGAAATGCTGGCGCGAGCTGTCAATAAAAGTTTTAATCAAATTACGGTAGATGGAGACACCAGCACCAACGACTCGGTGATTGCGCTAACTAATGGACAATCTCGCACTACGGCAATTCGAGAAATGGGCAAGAATGCCGAAAAACTAGAGGCAATGCTAACTGAAGTTTGTCAGTACTTAGCTAAAGCGATCGCCCGTGATGGGGAAGGAGCCACTTGTTTAATTGAAGTGCAAGTGTCGGGTGCGACGAATGAGCAGGCAGCCGCTCAAATTGCTAAAACAGTTGCCGGCTCTTCTTTGGTCAAATCTGCTATTTTCGGGCGAGACCCCAATTGGGGCCGGATTGCTGGGGCAGCAGGGAGAGCTGGCGTAAAATTTCATCAAGATGAATTGAGTATTCAATTAGGTGGTATTTGCTTGATGGACAATGGTCAACCCCTAGAATTTGATCGCGATGCGGCGAGTAATTATCTCAAGCAAGCAGCCGCAGGAGAATACTTGAAAGGTGACACCGTTTTGATCTCTTTAATTGTTGGTAGTGGCTCTGGGCAAAGTACAGCTTGGGGTTGTGATCTGACCTATAAATATGTAGAGATTAATGCCGAATACACAACTTAATCAGTTATCAATTATCAGTGAACAGTTATCAGTTATCAGTTGTCAGTTAATTTTTGGCGATCGCTATGAGAAGGTGAAGGGAATGGTCACAGTCACAATTGATCCTAACCCGACTTCACTTTCGAGATTTATATAACCTCGATGGGTTTCGACGCAATTCTTGACAATGGCTAATCCCAAGCCAGTGCCAGGTATACGTTCAACATTATTGGCACGATGGAAAGGCTCAAAAAGGTGGGGAATATCTGCTTGAGGAATGCCAATTCCCCAATCTTGGATGCGAAAAACGACTTGTTTGTCTTCCGCTATTAATTCGAATTTAATTTGACTATTATCTAGAGAATATTTAATGGCATTTGATAATAAATTGCTGAGAATATGTCTGAGTAAACTTTCATCCCAACTAGATTCAGGCAATGTGTTTTGACTAATAAAAATAATTTCTATCTGCTTTTTATCAGCAATTATTTGTAGTTCATCAACTATTTGACGGCATAAAGAAGTTAAATCCAGGTTTACCAAATTGCACTTTGAAGTTCCAGAATCTGCTCGGCCAACCAAGAGAACTTCATCCAAGAGCTGAGACATATTTTTACTCGCTCCACGCAGCAAATCAAACAGATGAACTTTTTTTTCTTCAGTTAAGAGATGACTTTTTTTTTGCAGTAATTCGGCACAAGCAAGCACAGTAGTCAAAGGATTGCGAAAATCATGGGAAAACATGGAAAACAATCCAGATTTTAAGCGATCTATTTCCCTAACCTTGATTAATTCATCAGTTTTGGTTTGTATTTGATTTACTAAGCTTTCATTAGCTTCTCGCAATATTTCTGAAGCCCGCTGACGTTCGATCGCGTATTTAATCGAACGCACTAAAACCTCAACATTTATTTTGCGTTTAATTAGATAATCCTGGGCTCCTCGGCGTACGGCCTCAATAGCCAAATTATCGTCATTGGTATTAGTTAAAACGACAATTGGTAAATTAGGAGCCTGATCAACTATAGTTTCAACAGATGATAGCCCTTGACTATCAGGAAGGGTCAAATCCAATAAAATTACGTCAAAATAATCGCATTTTAGTTTTTCTAGGGCAGCTTGTAATCGATTGACATGAACCAGACTGAATGATTGTAAATTGAAACTCTTGAGAACTTCTTTTAAAAGTCTGGCTTCAGCAGGATCGTCTTCAATCAGCAAAATTTCAACTGAGTTTTTTGCCATAACCGTCTTTAATTTAATATCCTACTTACATTGGAGTTACCATATGAATAACCTTTTATATCTAAAAAATTGTTATTTAGAAGGCAAAGTAACCGTAGCCAACCAAAATTCTTCGATCCGCTTAACGATCGCAAACAGCTGGCTAAGATTACGAGATTTGGTGATATAACAATTGGCATTGAGCTCGTAACTCTGATGAATATCATCTTCATTACTAGAAGTCGTGAGGATGATCACAGGAATGCGCTTGAGCTGAGGATCAGTTTTGATCTCTTCTAATACTTCTCGACCATCCTTTTTTGGGAGATTTAAATCTAAAATAACTAAATCTGGACGTAAAGCATCTGCATAAGACTCCTCTCGACGCAGATAAAACATTGCATCTACGCCGTTTCTCACTGTCACTAACTTATAGAAAATAGAACTATTCTTTAACGCTTCTTCGATTAAACGAATATCAGCCTTATTGTCTTCTACTAAAAAGATGATCTTGGGCTGTTCATCAGTTTCTACGGTCACGCTCGCGCCCTCCTACGGGTATCGTAAAGTAGAATGTTGAGCCTTTTCCTAGCTCCGACTCTACCCATATTCTGCCACGATGACATTCGATAATTTTTTTGCAAATGGCTAAACCCATCCCCGTGCCTGGATATTCGTCTCGCGTATGAAGACGTTGGAAAATTATAAAAATGCGCTCGCAGAATTGAGGATCTATACCGATCGCATTGTCCTTAACGGAAAATAGCCATTCATATTCCTGTCTTTCGGCTTTAATTTCGATCTCGGGAACTGCGGAGCTGCGGAATTTAATCGCATTGGAGAGTAGGTTCTGGAACAGTTGCATCAGCTGAGTTTGATCCGCCATAATTGTTGGTAAATTATCTTGGATCGTAATTACCGCCTGGCTTTCGCTGATTCGCCTTTGTAAATTAGTCAGAGCTTGTTCCAGGGGAGTTCTAACCTCGGTCAATTCGAACTGACTAACTTGAGAATCTACTTTTGAGTAGGCCAACACATCATCAATCAAGGTCTGCATCAAGGTGACACCTTCGACAGCAAAACCGATGAAATCCTTGGCATCTTCATCCAAGCGCTCGCCATAGCGCATTTCCAGCAACTGTACATAATTAGAAACATGGTTCAAGGGCTCTTGGAGATCATGGGAAGCAACATAGGCAAATCTTTTCAATTCGGCATTGGAACGCTGAAGGTCATTAGTTAATAGCGCGAGTTCGTCTGCCTTGCGGAGTACTATATTGACGATCGCTTTTCTTAACTCCTTAACTGCGTTTACTTCAACCTGTTTCCAAGGTAAAGATGTCAGCCGCACGGTTTCTTTCCACAACTCAAAGGACTTACGGGGTGACATTTTGAGATTACCCTGAGAATGATCTGCTTGATAGGCATTGTGAGGATCTCCCCCCCAATTGACAGTTTGAATCACCTCTGGTCGAAACCATAGGACATAGTTTCTACGGGAAATCGCCATCGCAACTAAGCCACTAGCAGTATTTTTGTATTGATCGGCATCGGGATAAATTTTCGCCAGAGAATCAGTAGTAAAGACTTCTTCGTCAATATTTTGATACAGCCATTTAACCAAAAAATTCAGCTCTTCTTCGGCAGGAGTTTCCCCGAGCAATGTCCAATTGCCGTTATAACAGACTGCGGCACCTCTGGCACTAGTCAAGTTGAGAAGATTGGTGTCATGTTTAATCAACCCACTGACAAAATCGTCAGATTGAGACATATCATCGACTAGCTGGGAACCGAAATAGTTCAGTTTCATCCGATAATCATAATCTTCGGTTTCTTCTCGATTAGAAATTTCAGAAAAAATAACTCGACCTAAGAATTCGCAGGCTTTACGCAATTCGTAGGAAACATATTTTGGGGTTAAATGGTGACAGGCAATCAGTCCCCAGAGTTTACCATCTTCAATTAGGGAAATGGTTAGGGAAGCGCCAACTCCCATATTATGCAGATATTCTAAATGACAAGCAGAGGGGCTCCTGAGAATTGAATTGGTGAGATCTAGCGGGCGATCGCTTATGGGATTGTTGAGGGGATATAGTGCTACTGGTTCAGCCTTTGTATCGGGGATGATTCTGATCCAATTGGAACTAAATAATTTTCTAGCCTGTTTGGGAATATCTGAGGCGGGATAATGTAAGTCTAGATAGGATTCTAGGTGATCTAATTTTTCTTCGGCGATGACTGCTCCATGATTGTCTTCATCGAACTTGTATAGCATGACGCGATCAAATCCTGTGACTTTGCGTACCTCTTGGACAATTATTTGGCAGAAATCTCGTAATCTTGAGGTTTCCTGTAATTGATTGATAGACGCTCTAGCAAGATGATAAAAGCTCAAAAAGGGAATATTTTCTTGAGAAGTAGCGGGTTCCAGCTCTAGAATCAGATTACCTTCAGTGTTGCGGTGAAATACGCCATCGAAAATAACGTAATCATCACCATGCTTTCTTGCCCAAATCTTGGTGGGGTTGATGAAGTCTAGGTTATCTTGTTGCAATCCCATTTCGAGTTTTTCTATTTGAAAGGGATCGAGGATATCCTCCAAGCTTTTTTCCAGCATTTCCTCTGGAGAAATTCCAAATACTGCATAGGAATTGGTGCTAACTTGCAGGATTTTTAGATCTGGCTCTTGGAGCACCAAAACTACTCCATAGGGTTGGATTTTACCTGAATTATGAATTGGTTTTCTTTCAAAAGCTAGTAAATCTGCATTATCTAATGCTGTGTTGATTGTGTTCACAGTTTAATCCCCTTTTATAAAAGTAATTAAGTAATAGGTAAGTAAGTAATAGTCTGGTCTTTATTTATTATTTTGTTTATTGTATGGATGGACTTATTCAAAGAGTATTAATACTCATTTCCTTTTATTCTCTACGAAAAAAATAATTATTCAAATACCCAACTATTAGAAAGAATAACTGTTTGTAGCTTATCTATGGTTACTAGCAAAAATATATTATTTGATTCTTAATCAATGAACATATACTGTTTCTTTTGTTCATCTTTATTTACTTTTTGGGTTAAGATTTTAGGATTTTATTTAAAGTATATTTTCGTCATCTGAATCCTTAGTGCTTGCTATCTTCAGTTAAGAATAAACCGCATCCTAAATCCCAGACTTACCTAAGAACACGCACGAAACATAAAAAAATATTCATTTTACCTGAGTTGTCCTAAGATGTAATGAATAGCTCGCTTTAACTGCATTAGCGATGTCAAAAAACCAAGATAAGGATTCTCCAGCAGAATCTAGAGAAAATAACATCACAAATATTAATCTCTATGGTGGTAATTACAACGAGAAGATAGAAGGAAATTACTATCAAAATAGAGAAGTAATTTTGCAGCGCAATTTTGTTGCGCGATCGCCGTACAAAGGATTGAAAAGATTTAATGCCAAGGATAAGGAGCTATTTTTTGGGCGATCGCGACTGACAAGTAAGATCATTCAAGCAGTAAATCAGAGTAATTTGGTTTTGGTTTTAGGGGCGTCCGGAAGTGGCAAATCCTCTGTGGTCAGGGCTGGGGTAATTCCTCAGATGGAAGATTTATCGACATCTCAAACTTGTTTGTTTACTCCTAACCGAAATCCTTTTGTTTCTTTTCATCGCAGTTTGTTAGATCCCGAAGCAGATGTCTTTGACGAGTCGGAAGTGGAGTTTGTTCTAGAGGGTGGCAGTAATACTTTAGGCAAAACTTTTAAGCTTCTCAAAAGCAAAGATGCTCAATGGTTGATTTTTATTGATCAGTTTGAGGAATTATTTACTAGTTGCTCGAACATCGAAACTAGACGCAATTTTATTCAAGGGATTGTGGAGCTGGTACAGGATAAGAAGCAATCGGTGAAGCTTGTTTTGGCAATGCGATCGGATTTTTTGGAAGAGTTGGGGGCTTATCCTAAATTTTCTGAAATTGCTGAGAAAAATATTAGCTTGGTGGCGGATCTGCAAACTGAGGAGTTGCGACAAGCGATCGCGGAACCCGCAGCAAAACATGGTGTGGTTTTTGAATCGGGTTTAGTGGAGGAAATTATCAAAGATGTTCAGGGGCAAGCTGGTTCTTTGCCTTTGTTGCAATATACTCTGAATTTGCTTTGGCAAGAGAGCGATCTTAGCGAAAGAGTGTTAAAGAGCGAGACTTATCGTCAATTGGGTGGGGTGAGTGGTGCATTACAAAAACATGTCAATCAGATTTATCAGGAATTTTCTCCAGAGCAGCAGTTAGCGACTAAACAAATTTTGCTGAGATTAGTTGATGTGGTTATTTCAGAGAAATCAGAAGATCTAAGAACGGCGGTTAGTCGCAGGGCATATAAGTCGGAGTTTACGGATATTCAAGCGGAGACGGTTCAGCTTTTGGTGGATCAAAGTTTGTTGGTAAGTGATGAGCTGAGGCAGGAGAAACAGGCAACGGTGGAGATTGCCCATGAAGCTTTATTGACTTCTTGGGCGGAACTTAAGGATTGGATTAGCGATGCGCGGAGTACGATTTCTTTGAATAATCGTTTGGCGGAGGATGCAGCTCGTTGGCAAGGTTTGAGGGGAGAAAATCAGGAACGGGCGAATGAGGAATTATGGACTGGTTCTAAATTAGAGAAGGCGATCGAGTTAAGGAAGGATGGGACTTTTGATATTGTGTTGGGTGGTTTGGGGGAATTAGTTAATGGTTTTATTGATGCGAGTGTTGAGTGGCGAGAGCAAAGAATTCAAAAAGAGTTAGAAGCAGCAAAAAAAATAGCAGTAGCTGATAGAAAAATAAGAATAGAAGCCCAAAAGAGAGCAAAAGAACAAAAAGAGGCTAATATAAAATTACGAATTTGGTCAATAGTGGCAGGATCTTTTGGCATAGCAGCAAGTTTTTTAGGAATTATTTCTTACTTCGTTAGCCAAGAATCACAATTGAAACAGCGAGCCGCCGAAATTAAAGTTCAGCTTTCTGTTAAGAATGGGATAGAGTATTTGTTGGAATCTATTGATTTAGTTGGTGATAATCAAAAATTCAATCAAAGATCTTTTAATACAATAAATAAGCTATTACTTGAGGTTCAATCGGTTCTGTATCAAGCAGTAGAAGATAGTAGGGAAAAATCTGCATTTAACGATCACAACAATTCAGTTTGGTCTGTTGCCTTCAGTCCCGATGGTCAGCACATTGTTACTTGTAGCGCAGACAAAATGATCAAATTATGGTCATTAGAGGAGCAATCTCTAGTTCATAATTTTAATGGTCATAAAGATTATGCTTGTTATGTAGTAAGGTTTAGCGCTGATGGCAAGTATATTGTTAGTGCGGGAGGAGATAAAACGATCAAATTATGGTCAGTAGAGGAAAAATCTCTAGTTCATAATTTTAATGGTCATAAAGATAAGATAGTATCCGTGAATTTTAGCCCCGATGGTAAGTATCTAATTAGTGCCAGTTGAGACAAAACTGTTAAGTTATGGAATGTAAAGAATAAGTCTTTAATTAATACCTTTAATGGACATCAAGATAATGTCGTATCTGTAGATTTTAGCCCTGATAGCAAGTATTTCGTTAGCGGCAGTTTAGATGATACTATTAGGCTATGGTCAGTAGAAGAACAATCTATAGTGCATACCTTTAATGCACATCAAGATAATGTCGTATCTGTAGATTTTAGCCCTGATGGTCAGTATCTAGTTAGTGGGAGTTTTGATAAAACAATAAAGTTATGGTCATTAGAGGACCAATCCTTACTTCATTCTTTTAACGCTCATCAATCTGAAGTTTTATCGGTAAAATTTAGTCCCAATGGTCAGTATATTGTTAGTGGCGGGGCAGATAAAACAGTAAAGTTATGGTCAGTGGAGAATCAATCCCTGCTTCATTCCTTCAATGCTCATCAATCTGAAATTATGTCATTAGACCTTAGCTTTGATGGAAAGTATCTTATTACTGGCAGCCGAGATAGTAATGTGAAGTTATGGTCAATAGAGAATCAGTCTCTGCTTCATTCCTTTAATGCTCATCAATCTGAAGTTTTATCGGTAAAATTTAGTCCTGATGGCAAATATTTTGTTAGTGGAGGTAGAAGTAAAAAGATTAAGTTATGGTCAGTGGAGAATCAATCTCTGCTTCATTCCTTTCTCGCTCATGACGATTCGGTCACATCTGTGGATTTTAGTCCCGATGGTAAATATATTGTTAGCGGTAGTAGAGATAAAAATATTAAGTTGTGGTCATTACAAGAGCAATATTTAATTCAGTCCTTTAACGCTCATCAAGATATTGTCTACTCTGTAGATTTTAGCTCTGATGGTAAGTATGTTGTTAGCGGTGGTGGAGACAATACAGTGAAGTTATGGTCAGTGGAGAATCAATCCCTGCTTCATTCTTTTAACAATGCTCATCAATCTGAAGTTATGTCCGTGAAATTTAGTCCCAATGGTCAATATATCGTTAGTGGAGGTAGAGGTAAAAATATTAATTTATGGTCAGTAGAGCATCAATCTCGACTTTATTCTATTAACAATGCTCATCAAGATTTTGTTTATTCTGTAGATTTTAGCCCCAATGGCCAGTATATTGTCAGCGGTGGTAAAGATAATGCAGTGAAGTTATGGTCAGTAAAGCATCAATCCCTTCTTCATTCCTTTATTGGTCATCAGTCTGCGATTCTATCAGTAAAATTTAGCCTTGACGGTCAGTATATTGTTAGTGGTGGTCTTGATAAAACGATCAAGTTATGGTCAGTAGAGGAGAAATCCCTTCTCCATTCCTTTGACACTCACCAAGATATAGTTTTATCTGCAGCATTCAGTCCTGATGGTCAGTATATTGTTAGTGGAAGCCATGATAAAACGGTGAAATTATGGCAAGGAACCAATTGGCAGGATTGGATAGAAATCGGATGTGAAAGAATAAGATTACATCCTGCTTTAGCCTCTGACGCAATAGAATCTGCACCAGGAGCAGCAAACACTTGTCTCAAATATGGTCGCTGGTCAGACAGTGAAAAAGCACAATTTTTAGTCAAACAAGGATTAGCGATCGCCTCAGAATTAGGAGATGCCAAACTAGCAATCAAAAAATTCCGCCAAGCAGACAAATTAGATCCCAAAAATGTAGATTTAGCCGCCTTAGAAACCCAAATTAATTAAATTTTTTCTTTGCTTCTTCCTTTGCGCCTTTGCGTCTTTGTCCCCATTCGAGGATAAACGCGAGATAAGAAATCATCTTAGCCGCGTTAAAAGCCGAAATCAATCAGCAATAACCCTGCCATTGTGATCAAAAAGAAAAAACTGTTGCTCATCTAACTTGATCGTCAAGCGATCGCCTTTCTGACCTTGCCAATTAGCAGGAGCAAATAAATTAATCGAAATATGAGAATCTGGAAATTTACCCCTAATTAAAATTTCCTTACCCAAAGGTTCAACTAAATCTATCTCTACAGCTAAAGTTACAATGTCTTCAGTTATTTCTGTATTCGTAATAATCGTAATATTTTCAGGACGAATTCCTAACTCTAAACTTGCTCCTTGAGGTAGTTGCAACCTTCGTCTGACCGCATCGGAAATAGGTATAAATTGATGATTTATTATAAAATTTCCATCACGATAAATCACAGGAAAAATATTCATCGGTGGACTACCCAGAAAACTCGCCACCATCCGATTGGCAGGATGAGCATAAATCTCCTGCGGCGTGGCAATTTGTTGAATCACCCCATCTTGCAACACCACAATGCGATCGGCTAAAGTCATAGCTTCCACTTGATCATGGGTCACATAAATCGTTGTAATCCGAAAGCGATCGTGGAGTTGCTTTAATTCGGCTCTGGTATCATCTCGCAATTGAGCATCCAAGTTAGACAGTGGTTCATCTAATAAAAAGACCTGGGGTTGCCGCGCGATTGCACGACCCAAGGCAACTCGTTGTTGTTGTCCCCCCGATAATTGTTTCGGCTTACGTTTTAGTAAATGCTCAATATTCAGCGAATGAGCGACCTCTTGAACTCTTCGGTTGATCTGAGTTGACTTTTCTCCCCGCATTTTGAGGCCAAAAGCTAAGTTTTCCGCCACACTCATATGAGGATAAAGGGCATAGTTTTGGAATACCATCGCAATGTCACGCTGACGAGCCGGGATATCATTAACTAGGCGATCGCCAATATATAATTCGCCGCTAGTAATCGATTCCAGTCCCGCGATCGCCCGTAAAATAGTTGATTTTCCGCAGCCCGAAGGCCCGACTAAAACTAAGAACTCATGATCCTCGACGGTAAAGGTAATATTTTCAATCGCAGTGACATTGTCAAATTTGCGGGTAATTCCTTGTAAACTAACTTTTGCCATTTATTTATAAGAACTTTTAGGCAACTATAATAATCTAAAAAGACTATTTTTAGGGAAAAAGCTAAGATGCTTGAAGCGCGACGGGAGTATAGAGTAAATGAATTAAATGTTTGACTGAGACAGTTTCCATTGCATAGGTTATTCCTTTTTCGTCAGCAAAATCGATTAAAAATGCTTTTCCATCGTAATCCATGATTACTGTTCCGACTTGTCCTTTTCTAAGTAATATTGGTTGCTTCGTTTCTTTATGAATTGCAGAAATATTTTGATCTATTGCAACTAAATCGTATTCTTTAATTTGATTCATAATTGCCTCATTTGTTAACTGGATAAGCGTTTGTCAATCTGGGAAAAGTTTCATTTTGACGAATAATCCAAGAACTCAAAATTAGAGAACTTCCTGCTTCAGTAGACAATAAAAATTTAATATCATAATGAACACCATAACGGTCTTGTTTATAGATTACTGCATCTTGCTCTTTAATTGCTTGTAACAAGGCTTATTCTAATATCTCTTTATTTTCCGAAGTAATTCCCAGTCTTTTTTGAAAAAGCAATGCTTTATGTTTTCCTTGAATGTGTTGATTGTTTAGACAATAGCGTTCTAGCTTGTCGCCTAAAATAGCTTGATTATTATTTGGTAACTTCATTGATTAAAGCGATCGCCAATATATAATTCGCCGCTAGTAATCGATTCCAGTCCCGCGATCGCCCGTAAAATAGTCGATTTCCCACAACCCGAAGGCCCAACCAAAACTAAAAACTCATGATCCTCGACGGGAAAGGTAATATTTTCAATCGCAGTGACATTGTCAAATTTGCGGGTAATTAATTCCTTGTAAACTAACTTTTGCCATTTATGAGTTCTCAAGTGCTTGCTATCTTAAGTTAAATATAAACTGCATCCTAAATCCTAAACTTACTGAATAACACGAACAAAATATAAAAGTCACCTATTTTACTTATGTTATTTTAGTCTGTTTTATATTTTTGATGTAGGAATTTTCTTATAATAAGAAGTGCAAGAAAATCATTTATTAAATTGCTTTTATAATGAACGATGAAAATAAATTAGATAAGCAAAATAAAAGTATTTCTATTAAACAGGGTAATTACAATGAGAATATTGAAGGTGATTATACTCAAAACACTATAAACATTGGAGTCTCACCAGAGGTTTATGCAGAAGCTATAAAACAAGGTGAGGAGGCAAAAAGAAAGCTAAAAGAGCTTGAGCGGGATAGAAGTCTCAGTGCTACTGCCAAACGAATATTAGCGGAAGCAGAGGAAGCGGAAGAGAACGAAGATAATAAGCTCTATTTAGACAAAATTCAAGAGTATAGTCAAATAGTTAATGATGAACCTATTAAGAGAGCAGCAGAAGCCAAGGTTCTTGAAGGAAAAGTTTTATTTTCTCAACTTCAATTAGAAGAAGCTCAAAAAGCAGTAGAAAGAGCTGTAGAGCTTGATCCAAATAATCCTAAATATCTAAATACTCTTGGAGAATATTTGCAATGGAATGGAAAGCATCAGGAGATGGCAGAAATATCCCTAAAGGCTATTTATTTGATTAAAAAGCAAGAACCAATAGATGAAATTCTTCTAAGCGATGGTTTAGATAATCTTGGTACAGCATATCAATTTGGAGGTAAATATAATTTAGCAGTTGAACCTTTTCAACAAGCTTTAGAGATTAGAAAAAAGCTATTAGCAGAAGAACATCCTATAATGTAGCAAACAGTCTACATAATCTGGCATTCTTGTACCAGAGACAAGGAAAATATGCAGAAGCAGAACATCTCTATCTACAGGCTTTAGAGATAGGAAAAAAGCATTTAGGAGAGAAACATCCTGATGTAGCAAACAGTCTAAATGGTCTGGCAGGATTATACCAAAAGCAAAGAAAATATACAGAAGCAGAACATCTCTATCTACAAGCTTTGGAGATTGTCGAAAAAGCATTAGGGAAAGATCATCCTAATACTCAAATAGTTAGAGAAAATTATAAACGGTTGAAAGAAAGATCAATTACTCGTGGACAGTTGATTCAAGTAATGATTTAGATTGTTCCTTGAGCCTTGTAATCTGCGCTTCGGGGTCGGAATTCAAATCTATATTTGGCATATTAACTTATAAAATTAATTTTGTTTGTCGCTAACACCGGTTTATTAGCGACAGTTCGGTTAGTGAATTAAACAGGCACTAAGAATTTAAACCAGATCAAAGTTAACCAATCTTGAAAGTCATATTCACGAACTATGGCTTCTAAATCAGCTTGCCATCTTGCCATCATTTTTTTTGTGACTGGCATATTCTGATCTTCCTCAGATGATTCCTCGCTTAAGAATTCACTTGCAGTTTCTGATTCAATGATTTCGTCTTCATCAAGCCATTCTTCGATCAGCTGTTCAACCGAAATTTCCAACTCCAGGGCTTTTTGTTTTAACCTTTGGTATAAATCTGAGTTGATGTTCATCCGTTTTTTCTTGGGTTCCTCGCCAAAAACCCTACCAATGGCATTGGCACTAATCAGATGCTTGGGCACTTCCTCAAGAACTTTACGCCAAGATTCAATTAAGTCTGTTTCCTGGGGAGCAGTTTTTAGTAGTTTGCTGGCTTGAGCTTCACAATTAGGAAGGGTTTCAAAGCCCGCTTCGGCAAGATAAATAACTGCTCTGGCTGCTCGAA
Organism: Xenococcus sp. PCC 7305; assembly: GCF_000332055.1. GTDB lineage: Bacteria > Cyanobacteriota > Cyanobacteriia > Cyanobacteriales > Xenococcaceae > Xenococcus. The sequence continues at coordinate 31,777 of NZ_ALVZ01000159.1, forward strand.
TGAGTTTGCTGATTTGCCATTTGGCTTTACCTATTGCTTTTTCGCAATATTCTTGCCAGCTCGAAAATTTACCTTTCCAAAGCTTGTAATAACGAACTTTTTCAGCTACTAGTCCGACACGCACCCAATTAAGTAGATGTTCTTTGATTTCTCTAGTTGCCCATTCATAGGTTAGATATTTACCTTCATCAAAAAGCTCATATTCATATGTTAAGAGATCTTCTACTGAGGGCGGTAAAGGATGATAGTAGGGGTCAGGAGGAGAACCGACTAGTGTTGAGTTGGAGTTTGTCATAAAAAACTATTTTTTAGGATTCTTAGTTGGTTGGTAGTCAATACTGTTCGGTTAAGCCCCCCAGCCCCCAAATTTGGGGGAGCCAAACTTGTAAAAGTCCCCCAGGATTGGGGGATTTAGGGGGCGGACAAAATAACTTGAGTGACTAACCAAACGGTATTAAGCTTGTAATTGTCAGATTACTCATTGTTTTTTTCTGATTTTGATTTTGTTGCTGCGAAATCATCTGGAAGATCTCGAACTTTTTCAATTCTCAAAGTTGAACATAAAGCTTTAAGTTGGAGTAAAGTAGGACGTCCTATCGTTTCCCCAGATATCCAACGTTGATAGGTTTTCAAGGGAATATTACAAGCTTGTGCAAACTCTTTTTGATTCAAGTTTGTTCGTTCAGTTCTCAGAATTTCCAATATTGCATTGCTGTTTTTGACTTGTTTATAACTTTTTCCCATTTTACACAAAAAATGTCAACTTGACTTTTTTGAGGTAAAACGCCATAATCATTCTTAAGCAAAAAAAGAACGAAATGACGGTTGAACCACAAACATTGGTTATATTGTCGAACTATAAACCCAATACCACAAAGGCTTTTTTGCCCATCTACTATTGATGAGATTGAGATGTAGAGGATGCCAAAATGCTTAAAGGGCAAGGGATTCACTAATATAAAATTCAAATTAACCCTATGGAATAAATTTTATCAGTCTGCAAAATTACAACATCAAGAACACTAATATTTACCGCGATCGCAATTCACCTAATTAATCATTAAGTCTTAGGTGAATACAAAATAGTTTTGCCTTTCTTAAGATGAAATTTTTTAGTTTTTTCTGAGGGAATCGCTTGTCTAAAATTCAGTTTATTTAAAAATCATATTAGTCTATGAAACAAACAAAACAAATCTTTGCCGCTGAGCCAATCTCATCTTCTGATACTAATGAAAATTAAAACGAAGGCAGAAGAATGAAGGCAGAAGGCAGAAGGTAACTGGCATAGTGGGAGAATTAGACTCATCACTATGCCCTGTTCCACTTAAAGAAGTGGAGGAATTCAACCTAAAGGGATAAGTTAGAAGTAGTTTTATCCTTCTGCCCTCTCTCTTGGTGAGCGTCTCTTGGTAGACATTCCCTTGCTCGGTCGGCGTTCCC
>NZ_ALVZ01000160.1 GCF_000332055.1 Xenococcus sp. PCC 7305
GCTTCAAAGTTCCCTGTTTCCGGGTTAAATATATACTGAGCCAAGATTAAACCAGGTAGTCCTGACTCTCGTAGAGCGTTGTTAGCTTCGATACTAGCAATGCGTACGATGTTTAATAAGTTACGACCCCCGATAATTCCCCAATTCTCATCAAAGGCGAGGAGAGAAATCCTCGAACCGTTAGCTGGACCATCAGTTGTAGCATCCGAGCCTAGGCTGTGGTTGACGAACACATAGTTGGTGCCATCAATATTGGTGTGGGAGACTCCATCCACATTACCAATAAAGGTGAAGGTTTCTGTGGCACTAGCTGTTAAGGGATTGTCACCACTATCGACTTCCCCCAGATTATCTACGGGGAAGGCCGCAGCCGGATCTGTGGCCAGGAAAGGAAATTCCCCTTCTAATAAAGGTATTTCGTCTCCGAATGTTAACAGGGGAATACTAGTATAGTCATTATTGAGATCAATTAAATAGGATTCAGCCATCAAGAATATTTTCCTCAGTCTAAATTTGAAGTAACTTCATCGCCTCTGATCTTAATAAACAAGGAAGTTTCAGATTACATTGATGAAACAAAAATTAATAGGTTTAAATCATACTTATGTAATAACGGTTAATACATTTGTGACTGAGTGAAAATAAATAGGAAAAACTATTGTGGAAATTTAGCTGACTAATCGAAAACCAATGTGAGATGTTCCCGTATCCGGTGATTGAGCCTCCCGAGCAGCAGGTCGAAAACGACTACAGTAGTTTTGGGCACATAAAAAGGAACCACCTTTGATGACATGTTTAGCAACGCCAGGTTCTCTAGGATCTAAACTTTTACTGGCATCAGCAACTGTCGGGTTTACTTGATGCTCTTTTCCCTTATGACCCAGACGATACCAATCAACAGTCCATTCCCAAACATTACCTGCCATGTCATATAACCCATAGCCATTAGCGGCAAAGGACTCCACGGGGGCTGTGCCATAATAACCATCTTTTTCTAAATTCTTAAAAGGAAACTTTCCCTGCCAAGTATTCGCTTTGTCCGCAGAGTAAGTATTTCCCCAAGTGAAGATGGCATTTTTGAGTCCCCCTTTGGCAGCAAATTCCCATTGAGCTTCTGTCGGCAAAGACTTCCCTGCCCAGTCTGCATAGGCTTGAGCATCTTCATAGGCAACCTGAACCACAGGATAATTTTCTTTGCCCTCAATACTACTGTCAACTCCTTCTGGATGTTGCCAATTTGCCCCAGTAACCCAATGCCACCATCCCAGTTCTTTTACTCTTAACCCTAATGGTTGCACAAATACTAATGAACCAGGAGCTCTTTGTTCTTCAGATAGCTGGGGGAATTCCGTCGCACTTAAAGGCCGTTCCGCAACGGTTATATATCCTGTTTCTTTGACAAATTCAGCAAATTGACCATTGGTTATTTCATGTTGATCCATACAAAAACCATCAACACGAACATCTGGAGCCGAATGTTCCTCTATATAATGCTCATCATCGCCGATTTTAAAAGAGCCCCCAGGAATCCAAACCATGTCTTGAGGGCAAGAATGATTAACAGAGTTTTGGGTTTGAGAACTTGAGGATTTTCCCAAAATATCTGCACCTTGATGAAGTAAAAAAACTGCTAAAAGACTACTCAGAATTAACGCTATAAAAACACCTATTTTTTTGGTAATCATAATATATGGGAGCTGTGGGTCAGGAAAAAATAAAAAGTATTAATTAAAAAGTATTAGTTTTCTAATCTCATAAGTTAATTAAAAGATTAACTAGTGAGAGATACTAGGCAAACAAATCACAGAAAAGGAAAGAGTAAGTTAAGAATTTTACTAGTGATGAAATTCTATAGCTTACTCCCCAGAGAAAAATAGTAAAAAATGAAGATTAGTTCACTCTATTATCAGGAATTATTTGTTTTTCCTCGGCATAGACTTCGTAATCTTTGATCATACTGTCCCGCAAATCAGGATAAATCTCGGAAAGATCTTTGGTTTCTGTAGGATCTAATGCTAGGTTGTATAATTTCCAAGTTTTATCTCCCCATCCAGGATTTAATCGAACCAACTTCCAATCACCCATGTAAACGGCAGCTTCTCCTTTGCCAAAGATCTCAAAGGCAATTGCTTCATCATCAGCATAAATCTTTTCTGCAAAACCTTCTAATACAGGACGCATTGATTTACCTGCCATGGGATGAATCTCCCGACCTTTATACAGACTACCAGGATGCTCAACGCCTGCATATTCCAATAAAGTGGGGGTCACATCTTTGACTGAGGAAAAAGCTCCAGTTCTACCAACTTGAATAAAGCCAGGATAGGAAATCGCGAAAGAGCCTGCGAGACCACCTTGGGCATGAGTTGATTTTTCTGACCAGTGGGGTGTCGCCGAAACCTGTGACCAATTTGAATCGCGGGTAATATACGAGTTGGGTAAACCCATATTCTCGTAGCTGTTGTCCATGCCTTCTTCTTCAATCCAGGGAATGAAATCATCCCAATTTTGTCTGTCATGACCATCAGCACCATTGTCGGTCATAAAGATGAAGATTGTATTTTCGTATTCTCCAACTTCTTTAAGATAATCAATATAGCGGCCAATAGACATATCTAGATAGTCAATCATAGCAGCATAAGTTGCCATTTTTTTCGCAGAATATTTCTGTTCTTCTGGAGAGAGACTATCCCAAGATTTCATACCCTGAACCGTCCATCTAGCCGGTAACTCTAGGTATTTAGGAATTAATCCAAGTTCTTTCATTCGCGTAAAGCGTTGTGCGCGAATCTCATCCCAGCCAGCTTCGTAGATCGGAACATATTTATCAATATATTCTTTGGGCGCCTGATAAGGAGTATGGGGCGCTGAATAGGCAAGGTAACTAAAGAAAGGCTTGCCATCTTTGCGATTAGACTCAACATATTCAATCATTTTATCGGTGAAGTCTTTTGTTGAGTAAAAGTCTTCAGGTAATTCCGTTAATTTCTCCCCATTTAGTGTATAGTCATTGACGGGAAAATAGGGAGAGAAACCTCTCATGGAATAATGATCTCCCGCACCTTCTAGCAAAGTGAAGGATTCACTAAATCCTCTTTCATAAGGATCAAACCCTGATATTTCTTCTCCTGTGACTGCTTTTACTTTTTCAGGAGTTTCAACTCCCCCTAAATGCCATTTCCCAGCCATATAGGTGTGATAACCGCTGTCTCGAAGTAGAGTCGGTAGGGTGACCACTTTATCGTTAAGATAACCTTCATAATTAGGTTGACCTATTTGGTTGGGAGCTAGCTTCTCCAACATATTCCCAACTCCGGCATCATGGTTATCGACCCCTGTTAGTAACATTGATCGAGTAGGAGAACAAGTGGGAGCAGTATGGAAATTAGTCAACATCATCCCTTCCCCAATTAAGGCGTCGATATTGGGTGTTTCTATTTCACCACCATAACTTGCCAAATCGGAGTAGCCCATATCATCAGCAATTAGCATTACGATATTCGGCCTTTCAATGCTAGAGCTCCTTTTGCTAGCTTTTACTTCACCTTCACCTTGAAGAAACGAGATCCCAATGACGCTGAGGGTTCCAAAACCCGTGGCGAAGGCGAACTGAGCGATTTTTTTGTACATAATGGTAAAAATTCAAAAAAGTGACAAACTAACTAATCGATAATTTCTGTAATGATCCTTTAAATCACTGAATGCAAAAAATGACAACAATCTCAGTAAAAATACTTCTCTGATCTGTATGATTGATGTCATAAAAATACAATTAATGTTGGGGATTTTACCCCGATATTCCTAAGTTTTAAACCGATTGGCATAAAATGTTTACATTTCTATGCTTTAACAGTCACCATAAGCGACATCCTCAGTTAGGCCGAATCCTAAGTACCATGCCAATGGATAATCAGGATATGCTTGCGTAATAAAACCTTTGGCCTCTTCAGCATTATTTTGAGTGCAGATTGCTTCGCCATAGGTTGCTATATATTTAGCTGCATCGTCCATATTCGCCACACTATCGTTTAAACTTGCATTAGGCGCTTTATGTCCAGAAATAACCAGGTCTGGGTTGAGGGATTTGATCTTTTCAAAGGATGCCATCCATTCTTGACGAACTTCAGGACTACTGGCTGCTGCCATAAAAGCATGGGTACCCATGAAATACACATCAGCAGCGATTACGGTTTTCGCAGCGGGAATACTGATTACAGAAATCTCGGGAACGTCTCCTCGCATGCTCATTATTTCCAGTGTTTCACCGTCTAGTTCCATAGAATCTTCGGTATATACTTCCACTGGGATCTCAGGATTGGTTGTGACATCTCCAGGATATTGACCTTTATAGATATCAATAAACCGACTAGTGTTGCTCTTTATTCCCTCGACGGTAGCTGCTCCGGCGTATATAGGTGTATCAGGGAATTTTGCTAGTACAGATTCCAATCCCAAATAATGGTCGGGATGAGCATGGGTAATAAAGATTGCTTGAAGATTTTTGCCTGTCGCCTCAATGATATCAGCTACGTTGCTCGCGTCACTGAGCTTAAGTTGGGAGTCTACTAGAATGACATTCTCCGTGCCTTCAATGACAACCGAAGCTACCAAGGCAGCAGGGTCTTCTGAGTAGTAAGGGGTGACGGTTAATTGAGATTCTACCCCAGCCGACATGGCAATTTGTGGGGTTCCCTGACTGTCTGGGAGCTGAGCGACAACTGATGTATCAGTCCCCCAAAATATACTAATTAAAGAGGCCGCCAATACTGAAATTAAGAGAAATTTGAGCTTTTTCATGGTAATCTCGATGTTTAAATAAGAAGCTTGAGATTGTATTGAATCTTGATTTAACTAGATTCTTCTTGGATTAACAGGTATGAGGAGCAAGTACTAAAAAACTATCCACCCTCAAAAGATCCATGCCAAGTATACATCTATTTCTTTTAGTATATTTTCTCGGCAAATGCTCATTTGTGCGAAGTATTGTAAACTACTCATTTGTTCTAAGGTTTTTAGTCGGAGTGGATAATTGCCCACCCCAATTTAGAGATTTATTTGATTAGACCAGTTGAGCTGCTGCTGCTTTCACTCCAGCTTGAGCAGGAATTTTATGTCCTAATTCGCTTAAAGTTGCTTCTAAGCAGGCGATACCTGTGAGCATGTCACGATCGCTGACAAAGCCAAGATGTCCAATGCGGAAGATTTTTCCTTTGAGATGATCTTGTCCTCCTGCCAGGGTAATCCCATACTTGCTACTCATGATTTTTCTGATATCTTCGGTGTTCACCGTATCAGAAGTAACTGCTGTTACCGCTGTACTAGCAACCTCATCAGCTGCGAAGGTTTGTAAGCCCAGAGCTTTGACCGCTGCCCGAGTCATATTTGTCAGGCGTTGATGACGAGAGAAAATGCCTTCTAATCCTTCTCTTTGCATCATTTGTAGGGATATTTGCAACCCGTACATCAGGTTAACTGGGGGCGTAAAGGGAGTGCTGGCTTTGAGATTGGCTTTTTTGTATTTTCCTAAATCCATATAAAAACGAGGGAATTTACAGGTTTCATAGGCTTGCCATGCTTTGTCGCTTACGGAGAGAAAACCTAAGCCTGGAGGTACCATATAGCCTTTTTGGGACCCTGAACCTACGACGTCCAAACCCCATTCATCAACGGGAACATTATAAGCTCCGAGGCTGGTGACAGCATCAACAATGATGAGAGCTTCTCCATGAGCTTTGACATGTTTATTGATTGTTTCGAGATCGTTAAGCACTCCTGTAGAGGTTTCAGAATGAGTGATGATAACGGCTTTGATTTCTTTTTTACTGTCTGATTCGAGATGAGTTTGAAATTCGCCCGGATCTAGAGGCTGTCCCCATTCCGCGCTAATCCTAACGGTGTCTAGGCCAAAAGTTTCGCTGATCTGAGCCCAGCGATCTCCAAATTTGCCATTAACCCCGACTAAAACGCGATCGCCTGGACTGAGGAAGTTAATCATTCCTGCTTCCATGGCCCCGGTTCCTGAGACGTTCAAGGTCAGAACTTCATTTTTGGTCTGATGTAACCATTTCAAATTATCGTTGATTTCAGCAATAATCTTGCTAAAGTCCCCACTACGGTGACCAATGGGACGTTTTGCCATAGCAAGCAATACTTTCTCTGGTACCGGAGTCGGTCCAGGAATCATCAACATATGTTTGTCTTCCATAGCTCTTAACTTTAAATAGCCTCAACTTCAGACAGCCATACTATCTTATTGCAGTTATATCCTAGAAGAATCAAAGAAAATCTTAAGTTAAATCAGTTATCAGTAAACAGTTATCAGTCAGGTAGTTTATCGACTAGATGTTGAATTTCTAGTTCTTGAGCGATATCTACATTGGTTTTAATTTGGGTTATTTGGCAATTGTCGACAGAAAAGCTGAGAGGGACATTGGTCGCTAGGTTAGTAATTTTTAATAATTGGGTGATCAGTAGTTGGTTATCCTGCATTTTTTTTTGCATCCTTGGTTTTAACTCTGCTAAATTAGCGAAAATATTGGCTAAATCCCCATACTTTTGGATCATTTGGGCAGCGGTTATTTTGCCGATACCGGCCACTCCTTTGATGTTATCGGAAGAATTACCGGCGATCGCTTTAAACAATGGTATTAGCTCTGGGGAGAACCCAAATTCTTGTACTACTAAATCAGGGGTATATATTTGATGAGTTTTGCCATGAGTATAGTGAACTGATACGCGATCGCTGACTAATTGCAGGATTTTTTTGTCGTTACTATGAATTACTATTGGACAGCTAGTTCTCTCTGTTATGGTTGCAAGAAGATCTCCGACTTCAAATCCAGAAATATTGAGGTTGCAAATATTCATTTCACCGAGCAAACAACGTAAATTTCGCAGATCGATGAGAAAATCTTCTGGTTTGGTGTGATCGCGATTTTGTTTGTATTCGGGACAAACTTGATAGCGAAAACTATGAACGGGACTGTTAAATGCGATCGCAAGATGACTGGGATTGAGCCTGGTTAACAAAGAACGTAAAGAAATTAGAAATCCACTACAAATTGCGATCGGACAACCATCAGAGTTCGTGAGAATCTTTTCTTTGTTTACATTGGAGTAATAGCATCTATGGGCCAGGGAATCACCATCAATCAATAGTAATTTCATATGTAGCAATATGCTTTTACTTAAAGTAAAACTAGTAGGATACTTTCTGTGTTTTGATTTGCATTTCTTATTAATTAGACTGAAAATAAACTTAAGAATGTGGTTTTTCCGACAGGCTGCGACTCGTTGCACGAACCTTCTCTTTAGTCAGAATCCTTAGGTGCGCTTATGAAGCCGCCGTCTTACGGCGGCTTCGTCGCACCTCTTCTGAATACTGATATGCGCTTGCGAAGCTCTACCCGCAGGGGCAGCGGTATCCTTTAGGAATCCTTTGGCTTACAGCTTACTAAGAACTTTTTTTGCCGAACTCACTTAGCTACACATCACTAGCTTTAATAATCCAATTAACATATATGTTCTTGGGACGAGTTTCACTTCCCCCAACTCCGTTCGTAGATAAATCATAGCCTTCCTGATATTTTCCTCTGCGTCCGCCGCTATTGCCTTTAGATTGTCTCCCGCTATTGAATTCGATTTTGTGTGAATGCCTTTTAAAGGCATCAGCCTGGGCTGAACCAACGCGATCGCCAGTATTTCCCCCCTTAGCAGAATAGGTGCGATCCTTAGCATCTGGATCTCGATTCGCTCCCGCATCGACACCTCGGAGAAAGCGTCCGCGCAAATCTGGGAGTTTGAAATATCCAGCACGATCAGCTGTTCCATAATAAGTACCAATTATACTGTTTAGCTCTGGGTAGTCATCTATGGGATATTCTTCGCCGTTGCAGATCAGCCAACCTTGAGCCGCTAATAATCCCGTGGCATTTCCGTTAGTATCACCTGCATAGGCTGTTATTGTTCCAATAGGCACAGTATCAGCACTAGCAGCATTAACTTCGGTGCTAAAGGTAAGAGTAATAGCGAAGAGAAAGGCGACAATTGCGCCAAAAATGCGTTTCCTGTTCATAAGATAGACCTTGTTGAATTTGAGTGTTTATTTGATTGTTCAATCCGTTTCCTTACTGCAAGAAATAAGGGTTTGATATTTCCTGTTATGGCGATCGGATTGATTTCCGTGGTATCCAACCCTTCATGATTTGATATTCTCCTTTATTGGATTAAAGTTTAGATTTGATAATTCGCTCCCCATTTAAAGACTCCGAAATTGCGATCACAGTTTAGATGCGTCTCAGCTTATGGCTCGAACTTTTAATCAAAATCAATGGGAAAGATACCAGAAAAAGTCATCCCACGATCCACAGTACGGACAAATATACGAGCCTTATTTGCTCGTGCAAATTCTGCTGCAGAAGAGTTTTTTAAACTTCTTACTATCGATGAAATACCTGAGCCATTCGTTCTTTGGCTTGCATTTCGGGCTGCCTGTAATGCATTAGCTTGAATTCCCTGTCGCGTTCCAGCTCTTAATCTGGAAACACCTTTTATAATATCATCAGCAGCTGCACCACCCAAAGCCCCACTAACAGCTCCAAAAATAGATCCCAATATTGCTCCTCCCCTAGCTCCATCACGAATCGATTCACGAGGATCTGAATCCCTCTTATTAGTATTATTAAGAGAAGTTTGTGCGGCACCTTCGATCGTACCAGCTAGAGCACCACCAGCTGTGCTGCCGATAAAACCTCCAACATACGCCCCTGCCAATGAGGCTTTTCCTGTTATTGTTGCTCCTGCTGCTAGAAAACTTGCTGCGCTGCTTAATGCGCCGCTTGCTGCGCCTGCGCTTGCTGCGCCCACGCTTGCTGCGCCCACACTTGCCGCGCCTCCAGCAGTCCCCGCACCTCCGAGAGAAGCGCCCACTGAAGACCCCAGTATTGCTCCACCTGCGGCGAAACCTCCCGCTACTGCCCCAGCCACAGTACCAATTCCTGCATAACCAAATATATAGCCAAATGTCGCTTTCGTACTAGCGTCTTCCTGGGCAGCTTTGATACCTCCTACAATGGCACCGATGGTAGCACCTATAGCAGCACCAATTGCCACAACTGCTAAAAACGCCAACTCACCATCTGGATCAACCATATTAATTGGGTTATTACCCGCATATAGATAGGGGCTGGCAAATTGTGCCTTGGGATCGATAGCATAAAACCGTCCCAAACGATGGTCATAAATTCGTGCCCGATAGTTATACAGACCTAACTCTGCATCAAATTCCTGTCCTGTATAGCGATAACTAATAATTTCAGGATTACCATAAGCAGTCCCCATCAAATCCCCAAAAGGTAGATAATCAAAGGCCGTAATTACTGTTCCTGCTTCATCCACCACTACACGAGTTGAACCAAGATGATCTTTTAGTACCGTGTAAACCTCGCCATCTTTAACCAGGGCCACTAACCCACCAATGCCATAGATATACTGTAGGGTTTGGTCGCTCACTTCCAACAGAGGATAATCATTCAAACCATGCAGATATAATTTGCTTGCCGTTTGCTTTCCTGAACTATCCTGGGATGTTTTCAAAACTCGCTGATTTCCCCCGTCATACTTAAAGGAAACTGAAGTTTCTCCCTCAAGCTCTACCTTAGTGGTTAACTGAGTTAAGGGGTCATAATCAATCTGAGAAATCTGGCGATGGGAAACAGTTTTAACATTGCCATTGGCATCATAGCTATAGGATTGAGGTTGACTCCCATTACTAACCCCGTTTACCTGATTCGTATTCTCAATATATTTATACTCATTTGTGCTGTCTCCTCGTTTCAAGGTTTCGATATTGCCATTGAGATCGTAAGTTGTCGGTTGACCTATCCCTAAACTTGCTTGTTCATTTTGGGAATTTTGGGCAATTTCTAACCGTCTTAACTTATCGTACTGATATTTATAGTCATAACTTTGGGGTGCATTCTCCCATATCCCATAATTAATACTGTTTTTGGCAATATTCCCGTTGTAATATCCTGAACCCTCGTAACCATCCTTCCGATAAGCAAGAGATTGTTCCATTACTAGGGAGTTATCTGCTTTCTCGTTACCAATGCGGGTTGGCCAACCCGGAGAATTATACTCAAGACTGTTTTGTATTCCCCCATTATTTAGGGTTGTCCTGTCTAGGCTACCATCAGCATTGTAGGTATAAGTGGCAAACCGTTGGGGATTTTGGGGTGTTCCGATCGCAATGGGTTCTCCCAGGCTGTTATAGCTGTAAACCACTTCAGGAATATTATTACTACTATCGGGATAGTGAATCTTGATCACATTGCCAAGATTATCATATTCATAGTGAACGGTTTGCGCCGCATATCCCGTAACCGTCAGGGTTTTACTGGCTACATTCCCCAACTCGTCATAACTATAGGCTTCTTCAACATCGCTATTGCCATCTCCTTGATTACTACTTAAAACCTTCCATAAACGACCGATTAAATAAGGGTTTGAACCATCGCCATCAAAGATATAGCGCTTGCGCCAAGAGTTTTGTTGAGGATAATTGGGATCAGTATCTGCTTTCTGTTGTAAGGTGCTACCATCACCCCAGTCTCCCGAAAACCATCCTTCCTCAATTAAACGTCCTATCGCATCATATTTCTTGTAAAGAATAGTACTAGATGCTAAACCTACTGCATCTACCATAAACCGAGGTTGACCTGAGGGATCATAGATATATTTGGTTGTTCCTGAATCTGGGTTAGTTTGGCTAGTCATTTGTCCGAGGAAATCATAGTCCATGGTGATTTCCCAAGCATCAGGTTGTGAACCAGTCGGAGGGAAAAACTGATTCGGCAGCAATACTTTCACGACATTTCCCGCATCATCATAAATATTGCGAGTGGTTTGATAAACATCGCCTCCTGCCTCTATGGGTCCTGATTTTTTAGCTAAGGTCTGTCCTAATTGATCTTTGAGGGTGTAAACAGGAGTTCCATCAGCATCAGTTAGCTTTTCGACTAAATATTGCCCAGATGGATAAGAATCTTCCGCAAAAAATCCTTGTAGATTTGTCCCATACTCACTGGTGACAATATGAGTATTACCATTGCCTATGGCGAATGCTTTCCCTGGTATTCCCTGCTGAATGGGACGATTCAAGGGTGATGCTTCATATACTATTCTACTGTAGGGATAACCTTCATCATCAGGATAATAATTAGCGACTTCTCCCGTTAATACCCCCGATTCCCAATTTATATTTTCGACAAATGTTTGCCGATAACCGAAGAGAGTATTATTAAACCGCACTGTTTTTGTCGCGATCGCCTCACGATTCAGATCGTCATAAACTGTTTCAGTTACGAGACAATTACCTTCTTCTAATGCTTGGGTTTGCCTTTCTTTTCCTGCACCATCACTATAGGTAATACCAATTTGAGGATTTTTAAAAGTGAGAATATTGGCAAAAGCAACCTCATCTGCGGTGAATAACTCCAGCGCACCAGTAATATTATTTTCTACGGTTTGAGCAAATATTTGTTGACCATCAGCATAAAATAAAACTGTGTTATTTACGGCGATCAATAACCATTCATGGGGAATGGCGCCCGTGTTAGCAATTTGAGAAGATGAACCCTTGAGGGTTAAAGTCCAACCCTGATTTTGTGTCCAGGTAACAGTTAATTGATCGCCAATGCGAACACCTAAAGGTTGTTGTAGAGGCTTTTGCGGATGAATTGATAACCTGACGCCATAGTTACTAAAAGATGCCGTAGCTTGATAAGTAATGCTATCTAAAGTATTTCCTCTGTGCAGTAAAGCATTATTTTCTGCCTGCCAATTATCTCCTCTACTGTTTTCCGCCAAGGAAGAGTTAGAGGTGGGTTCCCAATCTTCTCGCCATTGTTCACCATTAGCGAAGTTAGCATAGACTCCCCCTTCTGCTGCACCAATACTGAGACTACTATTAGGTTCATCTTGAGAAAAGACATAATTTGCCTCATCATTTCCTTGTCGAGTTAGATAGTTTGTTGTCACCCCACTAACTGTCTCAGAAAGTCCAATTTCTGCTACTTTTCGTTGGAAAGAATCATAAAGATAACGCACCGTATCGCCACTATTTCCGAGTTGTGCGCTAACAGTTTTGTCTCTAGTTTCATAAACATTGCCTTGGAAACTACCCATCAAAGGGATAAAGCAAATATCATCAATTAAAAGAGATTTAGATGTTTTTTGATTGGATATTTCTAGTCCTAAATTTGTTCCTTGAATTTGCTCTGAACTAATTGCATAATGCCAATATTTCCACTTACTATCAGTAGATTTAATGGAGGCCGTAATAGGATTTCCCACAGAGTTATTACCATTATAAAATTGTAATTTAACTTCAGCTTTTCCTCCATCTGTCTCAAACCCTGTTTCTGTTTTAAACCAAGCAGAAATAATATAACTTTGCTGAGTATTAGTTATCGTCAGAGCTGTTTGTTTCTTGAGTGTTAAATTGGGTTTTAATTGCAAACTAGCAAAGCCTGTATGAGCATCTCCCTTGACAATAAAATCATTGATATCCCCTTGACTTACAGTCCAATCACTAAGATTTTCGCAGGCTTCAAATCCTGTATAAGTTGCTTCTTCAACAGTTGCATTACTAAACTGAGCAACAGGATAAAGTTGCTGCTTATCTAATATGACTGAGCTGTGAATTCCCTTGACATCAATTGAATCTTGTGCGACTCCCTTTGAACTGCGCGAAACTACTTCAGAAGCCTTTAACCAATCTGTTATATTTGGTTCGGTTTGATTATCCCATTGTTCAAAAACAGCGGATTCATTAAGTCCTTGATAACTTCTGTATAAACCCCATTTCCCCTCTCCCCAATCTTTCCAAGTCGAAGTGGCGATCGCTGTTGTTTTATCATTAGTTTTGCGAACATCTTGGACAACAGGAGTTAAGATATTTTGCTGTCTTAATTCATCATATTTTTCCCAACCATAGATAGAAGTTTGTGTCAGTATTTCCTCTTCTCCTAAACTATTATAATTTTTAGTTTTCTGTGTCTTTAATAATCCGGTTGCTGAGTCATATTCATATTCAACTTCTCGTTTAATTCCTACATTTGAGGCATTAACCTTAGAGTCTATGCTACTAATTTCTTGGCAATAGAGAATACTTTCTTCTCGTTTCTGTTGGAGATAGAAACCGTATAAATTAACGCTAGCTGGCTCTTCTAATTTCTGCCTTTCCGTAACGATGTCATATTCCACAGTTTGGCGAGTTAATTCCTCACCTGTAGAACTATAGGCTTTTTGTTGATATAAAGAGCCATGTAATAAGCTGTAATAATAAGGAGGTATGCCCTTAAAATCTTCAAAGCCTAAACTTGCTGCTGAAAGTCCATTGAAGAAAAAATATTCAGTCTTACCAAAAGGAGTTAATCGTGGATTTTCACTACCTTGAATTACCGTAATATGAGGATATTCTGTAACAATGCTTTGACTACTAATGACTACCTTCCCTGTGTCATAATCATAGCTAGTCTGACTTTCTTGGTAGCCATCATTAATAGTGACTTGAATAACTGGAAAATCAACTACCCTATCTTTAATTGATTTGTCAGCAATATAATATAGATTTAAATTTGAGGCTTGATCAAAATTATCTCCTCTATAAGTAACAAAAGCATTAAATCCAGCTAATATTGTTCCCGATCTTCCTTCACTACTTTCGTTATCAACATAAATTCTTTCCGCAAGAAATTCAGTATCAACAACCTTGTCATTTTTCAACAAAAATATTTGACTTTCTCCACTATTCGTTTCGCAAGCAATATAAAAAGGCGCCCGATTAATGATGCTATCTGGATTAATTCCCGATGGAATTGATCGTCGATCTTTATTTAGTTGACCTTGATTATTTCTGTGAAAAATACCATTTCCAATGGTTACAAAATCACCACTAATAGTAGGCTGATACTCATCTTTTGACCAGGAACCTTGTATCTCAGCATTTGTCCAGCGATCGCGATAAGGATCGTAAGCTTTGATTTCACTAGAACTAGAACTTGAGGCGATCGCTAAATCCGAACCATAAGCAAACTTAGTGGCTCCATTACCAACCCTGAGATTATCTTCTTGCCAAATGCTGCCATTGTATCGCCAAATATGTTCAACATTTGCCACCAAACTACCGGTAGTTAGAGAATAGAAAAAAGGTTCTTCTGTATCTTGAGGTAGGCTATAGGAATTGCTTAATGGAGAAGCAACCTTAAACTTCGCATCCCATTGATAGATTCGCACTTCATAGTCAATATTAGTCCCAAAGGACTTAATAAAAGTTGCTGTGGCAGAATTATTACTTAAACTCCAATCAAAATAGGGATTACCCGTTTCATCTTGTTCAACTAGACTAATATTACCAATATCTTTTCTAGTCCATTGCTGGTAAATTTCATCTTGGTAATATAACACCAGTCCACAGCTTTTAGAAGCAGCATCATAGATCCCGATGGTGAAATAATTACCTAATGCAGCTAAACTATAATTACCTTTACTTATACTTATCCTGCTACTTCTATCATTCCATATTTTTGATTGCTGATTCCAAACCCATAATTTAGTATTTCCACCAGACACAGCAGCAACCACAAAATCACTACCAACAGCAAGGTTTGTCTGGGCATCACTTGAAGGTAAATCCAAAGAGTAATTTTCATAACTCCATTGTCCAAATCGTCCCATTTCCTGATGAAATAGGTAAACCCTCATCTCGGAATTTGTCTTGAAACTTAGGGCAAAGAAATCCCTCTGAGCTATCACCTGTAAACTATCGATATCTAGTTTAAAGTTGAAACCTCCTGCGCTTGGTTGATAACTTATCCAATTACCATTCCAACTATAGAGTTTGATATCCAAATTTTGCCGACTTTCGTCATAGTAAGTAACTACAACATAATCACTACCAAACCAAACGCGAGGAATCCCCACACCAAAGATCTTTGTTTGATGGGATGTCCCGACTAAATCCTTTTTATCGTAAGTAAAATTAGCAATACCACCAGCAGGATAGGTAATATTCTTTAACCCACCACGATGAATATTCTCATCTATATCCTTGGTGTAATATTCAAATTTATAACCAGGTAATGACTCGCCATCGACATTTTTCTGAGTTATGCCTATTAGATAACGCTTATAGAAATCGGCATTATTAAAATCAATTAGTGAAACATTCTCTAATTCATAGTCGAATTGGAAATAAAATAAGAGAGATTCTGATTCTTCTTGTCTTACTTCAATAGAGTCGAGAAACTTAGTCTCATACCTATCTTGATAAGCATAAAGGTTTGATTGTCCAGTATATTCATGAGGAATCTGATACTCTCTTATTTGGTTATCATATTGTTTAGATTTATAGACAAAACTAACAGTACGTCCATCTATAGCAGTAATTCTTTTTAGGTAACAAGCCTTTGTATATTGATAACCATCAGTGCCAATTTCTTCTAAATCAACTTCATAATTAAAAGTAACTTTTTCTCCCCAAGTATTACGAATTTCTGCCAAATTCCAAGCTAGGGCGATCGGTTCCTGTCCTGATATATTGGTACTGCTATCAATCCAATTACCATTTCCCTTGCCCCATTTTACTCCCCATTGAATGTATGGATTATCTTGTGGGAAGTTCCCTTCTTTGCCTCCATAAATTTGCTTGACCCCATTTTCCTTAACAATCACCCATGTTTCATCTTGCGGATAGTAGCGAATATCCCAGGGTTTATAGTCTTCCGTCTCAAAATTCAAAGATTCTATACTCACTCCATCTTTGGCTAAATTGACCCCATCTTGATATAGCCTACTAGCCCCTCCGCCAGAAACAATATAGTATTCGTTATCGTAGCCAGATCCAGTACTTTTATTATCAATGGCGATCATTTCATAGGGCATATCCCAGCCCAAGCCCAAAATCCCCGTCGGTGCTTCCAAGTTCCAAGTATCCACCAGATTTTGAATATTACTCCGGTACATGATGGCGACTTGAACATCTAAATCACTTCTACCCGGAAGAGAGATTAATTCTAAAGGTAGGTTAACATCACCTCGGAAGAGATTTACTGCATTAGGGATATTTCCGATACCTCCCCCATCTATCTGAAAGGTTCGGATAACTGGGAATTTAGATAGAGTGCTTGGGGAGTAGCCACTGGAAGTGATTTGGTTCATTTTAAAAATATCTTCTGTTATTAATCTACAAATTAAAGCTATCCAACTTATTCATTACTAAAAGATATGTCGGAAATATTTTTATATGCATTTATCGCTATATTAACGTTCGTTCGATGACTACAAAATTAATTAGTGGCAACCAGGCAGGGAGCAGAAGGAGATATTTTTCCTTTAAGCTTACTCAAACAGTGGCAGAAATGCTTCTAAGTAGATCAATGATTTTATCAGCCTGTTGATGAAACTCTGGTTGACGCTTGATACCATAATCGCGATCGCTTGGAAGATTGATGGTGATTTCTTCTTTCACGGTACCCGGTCGAGCCGAGAGAATATAAACCCTTTGGGATAGAAACACTGCTTCTTGAACATCATGGGTGATCATAAAAATCGTGCAACCAGTTTTATGCCAAATTTCTAAGAGAAACTGCTGCATATTCTCTTTTGTTTGAATATCTAAAGCGCCGAACGGCTCATCCATTAAAAGTATTTTTGGATTGGTAGCTAAAGCCCGCGCGATCGCAACCCGTTGCTTCATGCCTCCCGATAACTCTTTGGGATAGGACTTGGCAAAATCGGATAGACCGACAATGTTTAGATAATAAGAAGCTTCTTCTCTACGTTTCCTCCGAGAAATGCCCAGTAGTTTTAACCCAAACTCGACGTTTTTCTGAACATTCATCCAGGGATAAAGAGTATATTTTTGGAACACCATGCCGCGATCGGCACCAGGACCAGTAACGATCGCATTATCAACGGTGATTTCTCCTCCAGTGGGGAAATCTAAACCGGCAATTAAGCGCAACAAAGTAGATTTGCCAGAACCCGATGCTCCCACCACACAAACGAATTCCCCTGTCTCCACATGCATATTAATATCTTTAAGCGCAACAACCGCTCCTTTTTTGGTGGAGAATTCTTTATAGAGATTAGAAATTTCAAGATGCATTGTGTTAATTAAAAATTAAAAATTAATCAAGTGCCCATTTGCAGGTAAGTCTAAGAAAGAGGCGAAAAGATAGATCTAGAGCAAAACCAATTAAACCTAAAACGATGAGACAAGCAAATATTTCGTCGGTTTTTAAAAACTTCTGAGCCAACAAAATTCTCTTTCCTAAACCTTCTGAAGCTGCTAGCAATTCGGCCACAACTACTAAATTCCAGGATGCAGCCATATTAACCCGAAAAGCATCTAGCATACTGGGAATAATATAAGGGGTAATAACTTGAGATAAAACTTGCCAACGTGAGCCGCCCAAGGTGTAAGTTGTTTCGATTAAATCTTTAGGAATGAATTTAACTGCATCCATAATCATCAGAACATTAAAAAACAATGTACCAATGAAAATCAAAGCAATTTTAGGAGGTTCATCTATTCCCAGGTAAATGATTAATAGAGGAATGAATGCAGGGGCTGGCATATAACGGACAATGCCAATTATAGGTTCAAATAAAGATCTAATGCTGGCAAAAGATCCCATCATAATTCCTAGAGGAATCGCCACTAGTGTCGACAAGAAAAACCCAATTGTAACTCTAGTAAAACTTGCCGCAATATCTTTAGTTAAAAATCCTTTTTGCCATAATCTCACCAATGCATCTATGACATCAGATGGGGAAGGTAAAAATGTAGGATTAACACCCGAATAAGTAGCAAATAGAAACCAACATAGTAAGGGAATCAAGATAGAAAAACCCATCATTCCCCAAGATAAAGACTTTGGAATATCCTCTGCAATTCGCCAAAATACGGTGGGTTCTATCCCAGATATTTTTTGTCTGGAGAATTCTTTCTTTGTGTTAGATTTCATAACAAAAGCTAAAAAACTAAAAAAACAAGGGATAAAAACTGAAAGACTCGAATCTACAACTTATCCCCTAACACCTAATACCTAACACCTAATACCTAACACCTAACTAATTATTTCCCATCGGCATAGGCTTTAACAAATTGGTCATCCAGAATTGTAGTTAAATCTGGTTCTGAATCAATAAACCCAACATCCAACATAAATTTACTCATTTTCTTAGCAGCAAAAGGCATATGTTTCATATTATCGCCATCGCTGAAAGCTTCTAGGTTTTCCTCTAGAGTAAATATTTTAGTGCCATCTTTTAACTGCTGTAACTCTTCTATGGTTATGTCAGCTCTTTTTGCCATTATTTCATCGGCTTTTTGAGGATTTTGTTCCATAAAGTCAAGAATATCAAACCAAGTATCTACAAGGGCTTGCACTTGCTCTGGTTGTTCATCAATTAATTTTTGACTAACTACTAGAAGATCAGGAATTGCCCCAGGAAACTCTTTGGAAGAGAGTAATTCTTTAGAGCCTTCTCGTTTTAAGGCGGTTAACCAAAATGGAGGAAAAGCTCCAACTGCATCGGTCTGTCCTGAAGCAAAAGCAGCGGCGGCAGCCCCGGTTTCTAAATTAACAATTTCCACATCGTCACGAGACATGCCATTTTCTTCTAGAGCCAAAGTTAACAGAAAATCATCCACAACCCCTTCTTCGATCGCGACTTTCTTCCCTTTTAAATCTTCTATTGTGTTGATATCTTCAGTAACAATAATTTTGTCATTCCCCGCCGAATTATCATTAACCAAAACTGCAACTTCCCCATTAACTGCACTACTAGCAAAGGAAATAGTGTCGTTGAGGGTTTGACAATTACCATCAAGTTGTCCTGCGGCAAAAGCTTCCATCGATGCGAGATAACCATCAAACCATCTGAGTTCGACATTAGCTCCATTTTTGGCAAATAAACCTTCTTGTTCTGCGATCGCCCAAGGCCACCAACCAGGCCAGTTACTATATCCGATCAGGATTGGAGGTGTATCGGGGTTGACTTGGGTTGGAGTATCACTTGTAGTGGATTCAGGGGTTTGAGCACAACTAATAGTTAAAACTAAACTTAGACAAAATACAGAGAGTAATGATAATAATTTTCTACGTTTCATAAAATTGATGGAGAGTTCAAACAATGCATGATTGCTGTCAAATTGGCATAGCCCATGCTAACTATAGTAATACTACTTGAGTTGTGATAATTGTTACAGTGTTTAATCAATTATCGACAAAGTTGTGTCCTAAGTTTTTCGCTCGTATCATCGCGAATTGGAATAACTTTTGTCCGTGCGAGTAAACAATATGACATCTTTGAGTTTTGTAACTAATTAAAATATCTTTCCTATATGAAATTATTGATTATCATGAAAATAGAATTACCCAATCGTTCATCTTTTCCTCAATTACTTTAGGAAGGACGGAAGTAAGGAAACAGCAAGCTCCTGAAGGAACGCGCCTCATAACGATAACGTGACAGAGGTGATGTCAATGAAATTAACCTATCGGGGAGTTCAGTATAGTGAAGAAACTCCCCAAATTTCTCAACCCGCAACTACATTAGCCAATAAAAGGATTATTTACCGAGGACATTCTCCCAAGGGTAAAATTAATCCTCGATTTCCCTTAATATCATATATTAAACAACTATTTAATAAATCTGAAGTAAGACCGGTTTACGACCCAATTACATTTTGGTACGACCATAAAAGAGAATTTTTAGATGATTGTCTGGCTTCAGAAAATTTGGACAAACTCGATCGCTGTTGGGGTTTGATTACAAAAACAGAACTTAGCCAAGCTTTGCAAGCGAAGAAAAAAATTAAGTTAAAATATCGCGGTGTTACCTATTATCGTTAATGAGGGCAGAGGGCAGAGGGCAGAGGGCAGAGGGCAGATGGAGGTGTAAACTTGCAACTGCAAACTAGTCAGCGATTTCTTTGGGTATTTGTTCTTTTGACTTGAAGCCGAGCGATCGCGATCGCCAGAGAGATCATAAGAATCGCGATCTCGTTCATATTTCTTATGCTTGATTCTCAATTACAAAAGAATAAGTAATAAGTTCTAACTCTGCATCTTTGCTAAGGTGTATTGCAAACTTTGTCTGATGATATTGGTATTGGGATGATTTTCTCCTAATGCTGCTTCAGCGATTTTTAATGCTTGTTGATAGAGAGGTTTTGCTTTGGTGTATCTTTCCTGATCATCATAGAGGGATGCTAAGTTATTAAGGCTAGTTGCTATAGCCGGATTGGATTCACCCAACAGTTCTTTCTTTATTTTCAGGGCTTGTAAATAGAAAGTTTCAGCTTCGGCATATCTTCCTTGGTCATGGCAGAGAGATGCCAGGTTATTAAGGCTAGCTGCTATATCGGGATGTGATTCTCCTAGTAGTTTTTTTCTTAATTCTAATGACTGTAAATAAAGAGGTTTAGCTTCGTTATCTTTTCCTTGGTTACGATAGATAAATGCCAGGTTATTAAGGATGGATGCTATATTGGGATGTGATTCTCCTAGTAGTTTTTTGTTTAGTTGCAAAGATTGTAAATAAAGGGGTTCAGCCTCCTCGTATCTTCCCTGAGCATGATAGAGAGATGCCAGGCTATTAAGACTGAGTGCTACATCGGGATGTGATTCTCCTAGTAGTTTTTTTCTTAGTTTTAATGCCCGTAAAAAAAGAGGTTCAGCCTCCTCGTATCTTCCTTGAGTATGATAGAGCAATGCCAAGTTATTGAGACTGGTAGCTACATTGGGATGTGATTCCCCTAGTAGTTTCTGATAGCTTTCTAAAGCTTGCAAATAAAGAGGTTCAGCTTCCTTATATTTTCCTTGGCTACGATAGAGCTCTGCCAGGTTATTAAGGCCGAGTGCTACTTCAATATGTAATTCCCCTAGTAGATTTTTTTTTAGCTCTAGGGATTGTAAATAAAAGGGTTCTGCTTCAGTATATTTCCCTCGTCTACAATAGACATGTGCTAGGTTATTAAGACCGAGTGCTACCTCAGCACTTGATTCTCCTAGTAGTTTTTTATGAATTTCTAAAGCCTGTAAATAAAGGGCTTCAGCCCCCTCGTATATTCCCTGTTCATCATATAAAGATGCAAGGTTATTAAGGCTGAGTGCTACACCAAGATGAAATTCTCCGAAGCGTTCCTTGGCGACTGATAGGGATTGTTTTCGCCAAACTAACGCTGGTTCATAAGCGCCTTGACCTTGATAAAACCTTCCTAAGTTAGCAAAAGAAAAAATGAAATCTTCATCCCTTAAGCTATTTTGATAAAAGGTAGCAGTTTCAGAAATATGAGGAATAAAAGGAGTAAAGTAAGTTACGTCGTCTAAAGTAAGAGCTTGAGGAATTTCCCTAGCTACTCTTGCTACAGCAGTACAGAGATTAGCCTTTTGTTCCTCTGTATTTGCTAATCTTTTTTGCTTATCTCGGAAAAACTCTTGAATAAGTTGATGTAACTGATAATTATCTCCAGCCTGTAACAGGTGTAAATTTTCTAACTCAAGTCTGATATCTTCTAATTCCTCTGGATCTTGTACCTCAGCACTACTCTCAACAAGAGACCAAGGAATAGGGGCTAAGGAAAATAAACTTAGCAAGCAACCCAACTCTTGAGCAGGCTCATCTAATTCTCTCCAACTCAACTCAAAAGCTGCTGCTACCCCACGTTCGATATCTACAGCCCAAGTAGATTTTTTTTCTGGAATTTTCATCGAAGGATGGGCTAATCCTTTACCTTCTAAACGTCTTAATTCTTCCGATAAAGAGATTCTACGCCTTTTAACATATCGCCCCACTAATTGCAGAGCTAGGGGTAAATATCCTAAACGCTGACAAAGTTCTTGAGCCGTTGCTAATTCTTGGTTAACCTTTTCTGAACCAACTAATTCGGAAAGTAATTCTAAAGCTTCTGTTTCCGATAAAGCTTCTAAATATAGAGGATTAGCTAATTCTAATTTAAGTCTTGTGGTGATTAAGATTTTAAACTGAGATGATTGTGGAGGAAGATAGGATTTGATGCCGTCGTAATCAGTGACATCATCAAGAACTATTAGGGTGTTTCCTTCTCGCCAATTAGTCCAACACCAATCTACTTTTCCTGGTAGTTCTAAATCTTCTGGTGGTTCAAGATTTAATTTTGTTCTGGCAAAATCTACTATTTTTAAACCAATATTTTCTTCTCTACAACGTAACCAGCAAATCCCACCAGGATAGATATCATCTTTCAAGCTAATTAAGGAATAGACAATCGCCATTTCAGTTTTGCCAATTCCACCCATCCCTTCAAGATGAGCAATTGTGACGTTTCCTTCATTTTGCAACTGTTCGTGAAGAAGAATCAATTCATTTTTTCTACCGACAAACTTATCGGTGTTACTTCTAGGGATATTTTGTGGAAAACCTAATTTTGGTTGAGGAAGGTTAATTATCTGAATGAAATCGCCGTTGATGTAATGACCTTGAATATACTCATTGTAATCACCTTTACTGATATCGATATCTCGCGACTTATCCTCAGCACTCATGCCTTTCGGTATTGTAAATGAAGTTTTTTAGAAATTTTATTCATTCTATCGTATGAGCGTTTATCGAGGGTTGCTATTTAAGTAAATTTCTCTATTTAGTTATAATGGCAAAACATAAGTATCGAGATAAATAACCGAGAATGGTAACTACTGTTAATATTGGGTCGCTAATTGTTGCAACTTCAGATGTTTGTGCGGGTCGTCCCAGAATTAATAACAAAAGATTTTCTGTTGAGCAAATAGTCACATTAACCAAAGAAGGTCTCAGTCCGCAACAAATTGTGAGTGAATATAGTTTTTTAACTTTGGCAGAAGTTCATGCAGCCTTAGCTTATTATTATGCAAACCCAGAACAGATAGAGCAATATCTAGAAGAGGAAATGGCAGAATATCAACAATTATTAGCTCAATACAAATCAAGATGAACTTAAAAAATTGTTGTACCAAGACAAAGTTCTTCAGTAGGAAAACAGTTAAGTGCTTTACAAAAGCTGATTTCAACTATATCTTCGGAAGAAATTCAAAATAAATTGATCTTCCTTAATACCTAACACTTAACATCTAATACCTATCTCAACTATTCAATTAATTTTGCACGACTACTTAAAACTACTGCTCAAAATGCCGAATTGTCCTAAACTTTCCTGGACAAATTTACAGTTTTGTGAGCGCAAAACTCAATTGTTGCTATTCTTGTTTGCTCTTAATTCTCCAAATAAAAAGCGATCGCCTGAATAAAAAAAGCGATCGCCTGATTGAAAAAATTAAACTTTAGTGAGTTCTACTAAACCACACTAAACACTAAGACGAAACCTAAAACAGCTCCGAACATAATTAAAGCGTAGAATTGCGCTCGACCAGTTTCGAGATATTTCAATCCCTCTCCACTGAGCAGAGTAGCGAGTCCAGTTAAATTAACTGCACCATCAACTACTCGATAATCGACCTCCATAATTTGTCTGGCGAGACGACGACAACCAACAACAAAAACCTTGTAGTAAATGTCATCGAAATACCATTTATTAAGGGATAGCTGATACAGAGCAGGATATTTTTTCGCGATCGCAACAGGATCGATTTTTTTCGCCCGATAGGTCAAAAATGCGATGATAATCCCCGTAATGGCGATCGCCATTGACAGACCAGCCATGAGCAAAAACTCATTAAGCTCAAAATGACCAGCTTCGATCACTTCACCTGGAGCATGGATAAACTCCTCAAAGTAATTATTCCAAGGCATACCCACTAAACCAATGGCAAAAGAGGGAATTGCTAGCACCAACAAGGGAAATGACATCGTAAAGGGCGACTCATGGGGTTCATGACTATGTCCATGACTTTCCGCTTCTTTGACATCCATTGCCCCAGGTGCAAAAGTAATCCCGGCTTCAGTCAAAAGCTGTTGGCGAATTCCTTGATCATTACCGCGAAACTCACCTTCAAAGGTCATGAAATACATGCGGAACATATAAAAAGCGGTCAACCCTGCGGTTAACCAACCTACTGCCCAGAGAGTGCTATTGGTCGTGAATGCCTGACCCAAGATTTCATCTTTAGACCAGAAACCAGCAAAAGGAAAGATTCCGCAGATAGCCAAATTACCCACCAAGAAGGCAAAGGAAGTAACTGGCATATATTTGCGCAATCCGCCCATCAAGCGCATATCCTGTGCCAAAACCGGATTATGCCCTACAACATCTTCCATACCATGAATCACAGAACCTGAGCAAAGGAATAACATCGCTTTGAAATAAGCATGGGTCATGAGGTGGAATAAACCCGCACTATAGGAACCCAAGCCCATGGCCATTACCATGTAGCCCAACTGGGACATCGTGGAATAGGCCAAGCCTTTCTTGATATCGTTTTGAGTTATGGCGATCGTGGCACCGATAAAAGCGGTAATCGCTCCTGTCCAAGCAATCACCTCCATTGCGATGGGAACCGGTTCCAAGATTGGATAAATGCGAGCAATCAGAAACACCCCAGCAGCTACCATAGTTGCTGCGTGAATTAATGCCGAAATGGGGGTCGGGCCTTCCATCGCATCGGGTAACCAAACATGAAGGGGAAATTGGGCGGATTTTGCCACAGGGCCGAGAAATACTAAAATAGCAAATAAAGTTGCTAATCCCGCGGACAATGCCCCAGAAGCAATCAATTCTTCTAATCTTTCACCGATAATCGCAAAATCAAAGCTTCCGGTGGCCCAATAAAGCCCTAAGATGCCCAGTAGCAAACCAAAGTCACCGACTCGGTTAGTCACAAAAGCTTTTTGGCAGGCATCAGCCGCTGCTTGACGGTCAAACCAGAAACCAATTAGCAGATAGGAACACATCCCCACCAATTCCCAGAAAATATAGATCTGGACCAAATTGGGACTGATGACTAGTCCTAACATCGAAGAGCTAAAAATGCTGAGATAGGCATAGAAACGGACATAACCAGAATCATGAGCCATGTAACCATCGGTGTAAATCATCACCAAGAAGGCCACTGTGGTCACAATGACTAGCATTAAAGAACTAATATGATCAATGGTATAGCCCATCTGGAGGTGAAAATCTCCAGCTGCTGCCCATTCTAAGGTTGTAGTGTAAACTTCATGTCCTTGGAATTGACTCCAGAAGATGCCAAAGGACATAAACATTGCAATCCCCAAAATGGAGACTATAAATACAGCGACAATCTGTCGGAGATTATTCGTCGCCTTGTTAAATGATATAAGTCCAATTCCCACCAACATGGCCCCTAGTAAGGGCAGAAGGGGAATTAACCAAGCATACTGATAAAGCAGTTCCATCTCTTATCTATAATTTTGAATTGAAGAATAGCTTGTACAATCCCACTCTTCCTTTGATTAAGAAAAGAGTGAAACAGTCATCATTATAGGTAATGGTTTCCTTGTGGTGCTCAGAAACTACCTGGTTTCTTAATTAATTAGATTAGAGAAGATGCTTGTCACTAATATCTGACAACTGATAACTGTTAACTGTTAACTGATTTTGAATAACTCTACTTCAAAAATTAGAGTTGCATTGGGCGGGATGACCCCACCAGCTCCACCGGCTCCATAGCCCAATTCTGGAGGAATAATCAGCAGACGCAAACCCCCAACTTTCATCGAGCCAACTCCTTCATCCCAACCTTTGATGACTTGTCCGACGCCAATTCTAAATTGAAAAGTTGAGTTGCGATCGCGAGAGCTATCGAATTTTTTCCCGTCTTCGAGAGTTCCTGTGTAATGCACGGTTACTGTGTTTCCTTTTTGGGGAGTGGCGCCCTCACCTTCTTTAAGGTCAACATATTGCAGTCCTGATGCCGTAGTTACAGCGTTTGATAAATCGAGATCTTTTAGGGGAATATTTGCCATAGTAATTTTTGTTTCCTATTGTGATTTTGTAATTTATTTAAGTGATGACATTCACTACCAAGTATTAACTTATTTTAAGTAGTTCTACGTCAAAAATTAGAGTTGCATTAGGAGGAATGACACGACCTGCACCACGAGAGCCATAGCCTAATTCGGGAGGAATGATGAGAGTCCGTCTTTCTCCAACTTTCATCGAACCAACTCCTTCATCCCAACCTTTGATAACTTGTCCGACACCTATTTTAAAGGAGAAGGGCTTATTGCGATCGCGAGAGCTATCGAATTTAGTTCCGTCTTCGAGGGTTCCTGTGTAATGCACCGTGACATTATTGCCTTTTTGAGGTGTGGCACCATCGCCTTCTTTGACGACGATATATTGTAATCCCGAGGCAGTAGTGACAGCGTTGGATAGATCAGCAACAATTGTTGTTGTCTCTGATGACTCTATATTTTGAGCAGTTGCGGCAGTGGTCCCTGTGGGATTAGCGGCGACCGCTTTTTCCTGACTACTGTTACCAAAAACCAAAGTTGAGATTAAAAAGACTCCGCAGACTAAAATAACCCCAATACTGACAAGAATTCCATTATTCAATTTTTTTTCCACCTTTTGTTAAATCCTGATATTTACTTCAGGGTCATTGTAAGGTTTTTTCTCAACTCTACAAATCTTAAAGCAGGGGAATTTTGATAACAAACTGTTACAGTTCTTGACGAAGCGAGGAAATAGTAACAAACTGAGTGGTAGCATTCCCTACATAACCCAGAAAAAATCAATTATTGAGAGAATATTTCCTATGGCAGAAACTCTTTCTGGCACTATGCCCAAATTTGGTGGTAGTACTGGCGGTTTACTTACTGCAGCAGAAGTGGAAGAAAAATACGCTATTACTTGGACTAGTTCTAAGGAGCAGGTATTTGAAATGCCTACTGGCGGCGCAGCCATCATGAATTCTGGCGAAAACCTTCTTTACTTAGCTCGTAAAGAACAGTGTTTGGCGTTGGGTACTCAACTCAGAACCAAATTTAAGCCTAGAATTCAAGATTACAAAGTTTACCGCGTTTTCCCCAACGGTGAGACCGAATATTTACATCCTGCTGATGGAGTGTTCCCCGAGAAAGTTAACGAAGGTCGTCCCTTTGCAGGTAAAATCGACAGAAAAATTGGTGATAATCCAGAACCTTCTACTCTGAAGTTCTCTGGTAGAACTTCTTATGATGCTTAGTAAATTTGATTACTCAAGTTTTCCTGCTTCTTAAGTGAGTTCAAGATCAACCTTAGTATTAAATAATTTCGGAGTTTAGACTTTATTTGGCTAACTCTTAAATTCAATATTTTTTATATATCGGGTAGCTATGAGCTACCTTTTTTGTGCAATCTCTCATATTTTTATCTGCCCTTAAATAACGGTACTATGGAAACTTAACTAGATAATACATATATTTTTATAACCCGTGAGTAAGAACCCGAATTTGGCCCCATCGGGAATAGAGCAGAAAATTCCACATCTTAGTTTTAACTTTTGGACGATCTCGGTGATTGCGATCGCATTGGTAATTGCAACACCGATAATCTTTGTTTTCAGCAGTATTTTCGCCAAATCAGGAGAAATTTGGCAGCATTTAATCGATACGGTTCTCCTAGACTATATTACTAACTCTTGCCTTCTCATGTTGGGTGTAGGAACTGGGGTCATTGTGATCGGGGTCGGTACTGCTTGGTTAGTCACCATGTGTCGCTTTGGAGGTAGTCGTTATCTTGAATGGTTGCTTCTGTTGCCTTTGGCCGCACCAGCTTATTTGTTGGCCTATGCTTACACCAATTTATTAGATTATTTTGGGCCGGTGCAAACAGGATTACGCAATATTTTTGGCTGGGTGAGCGTCCAAGACTATTGGTTTCCTAATATTCGTTCCCTGTGGGGTGCGATGTTAATGCTAATTTTGGTCTTGTATCCCTATGTTTATCTGCTCACTAGAGTTGCTTTTCTCGAACAGGCTGCTGGTACCCTAGAAGCCAGCCGCTCTTTGGGTTGTAATCCCTGGCGAAGTTTTTTTACGATCGCATTACCCTTAGCGCGACCCTCTATCATGGCAGGTTTAGCTTTAGCTCTGATGGAAACCCTCAATGATTTTGGTACAGTGGAATATTTTGGCGTGACAACCTTTACCACAGGTATTTATCGAACTTGGTTAGGCATGGGGGAACGGGCAGCAGCAGCCCAACTAGCAGCCTTTTTAATGTTATTTGTTTTAGTGTTAATTGTTTTAGAAAGATTGTCTCGTCAGCAAGCCAGATACTACCAAGTTTCTGGTTCAGGGAAGCAAATACCCCAATATGAATTAGGCATTGGTAGAGGGATTATCGCTTTGATCGCTTGCTCTATTCCGGTTGCTTTGGGTTTTATTATTCCCTGCATTTATTTATTTCAGCTGACTATTAGTAACCTGGATGTCACTCTAGATGATGATTTTTGGAGTTTGGCCAATCATAGTTTTGTCCTTGCGATCGCCACTGCCGTCGTAGCAACTCTAGTATCTTTAATCATGGCCTATGGACAAAGATTACAACCAAATTTTTTGATGCGAACTGCGGTGCGAATTGCCGCCATGGGTTATGCGATCCCTGGCTCGGTAATTGCAGTGGGAATCTTAATTCCTTTGGGTAATTTCGATAATGGTCTTGATGCTTGGATGAAAACAAACTTTGGCATTTCTACAGGGCTTTTGCTTTCAGGAACCATAGTTAGTCTGATTTTTGCCTATCTGGTGCGTTTTTTGGCGGTTGCTTTTGGTTCTGTCGAATCAAGTCTCAATAAGATTACTCCTAGTTTGGATGATGCTTCTCGTAGTTTAGGATCTGGTGCCACCAAAACTTTAGTGAAAGTTCATGCACCTTTGATGTCTGGGGGATTGTTAACCGCATCAATGTTAGTTTTTGTGGATGTGATGAAAGAGTTACCTGCCACTTTAGTGATTCGTCCTTTTAACTTCGATACTTTGGCAGTTCGAGTTTATCAATATGCGTCTGATGAAAGATTAATTGAAGCTTCTGCCCCGGCCCTCGCGATCGTTTTAGTAGGGATTATTCCGGTGATTCTTTTAACCTGGAGGATTACCAAATCTCGGAATACATAATAGTAATATTAGAAGCGGATTAGATTCTTTTCTCAAAAGCTTTCAAATAGAAAAGGGCAGCATAGGCAGTAAATCAAAACAATGACTTAAACCATGACTAAAATATTAACAATTAACCTACCTGATAACTTAGAAGAACAACTTGGTGTTCTCAGTAATTCTATAGATAATTCCTTAGAAGAACTAATTATCCAAACACTTCAATCACTTGCAAATTCGATCCAGTCTCTACATGATACAGACCCTGATATTAGAAAGAAAGCAGCTACAAAGTTAGGATTGATGAATACTGAAACTGCGATTCCAGCCTTAATCCAGGCACTAGATGATAATGATATTGACGTTCGACAAGCTGCGGCAAAAGCTTTGCAACAAATCGGCACCGAGACTGCCCTAAAAGCACTTCAACGAGAGCCAGAGCTATCTCATGACTTCATTTTTGATCCGATTACCCCTCTGATTGGCACCTTACATCTAGAAACAACAGACCTCTCAGAAAACCATGATCACTATCTCTCCGAAGCTCTTGAACAGGAGTTGAATTCTGGTGAGTAAGCTATTCATTGATACTTCTGGTTGGGCTAGCCTATTTATTCCCACGGAGACTTATCATCAACAAGCTGCTAAATATTTTCGTCAGGCTCAGCAGACGAAGCAAAGACTGATTACTACCAACTACGTTGTTACAGAATTGGTGGCTTTACTAGGTAGCCGCCAAAAAACTTCTCGTCCCAAACTTTTTCAATACATTGATTCCATTAAACTTGCTTTGTGCATTGATCTAATACATGTTAATGATGAGACTGATGCTATTGCCTGGGAACTTTGCAAAAGTAGACCTGATAAAGCTTGGTCTCTGGTAGATTGTAGTTCCTTTGTTGTGATGCAGCAGTTAGAGATACAGAAAGCACTAACAACAGATAAACATTTTGAGCAAGCAGGCTTTATTCGATTACTCAAATGATTATTCTTAGTTGAGGTAATCATGATTAGTGTATACATACTCTCTTTTGACTGGCTTAAGGATCTTTAGGATAAAATCGAGATTGCACTGCAAATTAGTGGACGCGGGCGTAAATAAGCTATCTATCAACGAAGAGCAAAAAGCTGATGTATCAACAAGACTTACTTACTCATTACTTATTACTTATTACTTCCGCGCAGCGGCACTAGCCTCAGATGAATCAAAAAGATCAATTGACTGAAAATATTGTTCGATATACCCAACAATTAGCGGTCAATCCAGAACAACCCGAAATTCATTTTCAGCTGGGGAACTTATACGTAAAAAAGCAGCAGTGGAAATTAGCAATCAAATCCTATGAACAGGCAATTAAGTTTAACCCTCAGTTAGTCGAAGCTTATAGTTATCTAGCAAAACTCTATGAAACCAAAGTTCAAGATCCTCATAAGTCTACTGAATATTGGTATAGAGCTATTAAATTGAAACCTAGCTGGGCGACAGCCGATAATTATGTCACGTTAGGCAATAATTTAGCAGTACAAAAAAAACTTGAAAAAGCAATAGATTGTTATCAGCAAGCAATTATTTTAAGCCCTAACCTGCTAGATGCCTATCATAGAGTGGCTGAGTTATTGTCAATTCAAAATCAGCAGATCAAAGCAATTCAAATATACCGCAAAGGAGTGCGCCGCAATCCTCAAGATCCTCAATTTCATTGGGCTCTAGTTCAAGCCTTTGCTAAAAATAATAAATGGCATTTAGCCGAAAACCAGTATCAAATTGCGATCGCCTTAGAGAAGAATTTCCCCGATGCACTGCCCCAAAAATTAGACTTCGAGCCTAATAGATGGCAAGCTTATCATCAACTGGGAAAGGTTTTACAATATAAAAAACAGTTGTTAATTGCAGTTACTCTTTATCAAAAAGTTAACCAACTGCAACCTGATTTTATCCCCGCTTATATCCGCATCGCCAATATTTATCGTCATCTAGAAAAATATCAATCAGCTTTTCATTTTTATCACCAGGCGATTACAATTTCACCTCGGGAAAATCCCCTGCATGACCAGGCGATTCAGAGTTATCAAGATACCTTAGAATCTCTGAGCAAACCTCAGTCCCAACTATATTATCAATGGGGTAGAATATTGCGATCGCAGGGATATTTCTCTAAGGCGATCGCAGCCTATCAAGAAGCAATTAAAATAAATCCTAAATTTGAACAAGCATATATAGATATTCAATATACCAAGGTTGCCGAAGACCAACTAGAACAACTAATTAACTTTTATCAGCAAATAGTTCAAGATTGTCCTTATCCCTTAGCCTGGGGCAATTTAGGAGATGCTTTCACCCAACAAGGCAAAATTCAAGATGCGATCGCTTGTTACCAGACCAGTTCCTATCAACAATCTATTCAAAAAAATCCCCAGTTAGCAGAATTAAATTGGCCAGAAAAAAAAGCTAAAGCTCCAGATTTCTTGATTGTGGGAGCCACCAAATGTGGAACCTCATCCCTTTATTATTACTTAAGTCATCATCCGCAGGTTTTATTTTCTCACAAAAAAGAATTGAATTTTTTTATCAAACATTTTAAGCAAGGAATCGATTGGTATTTATCCCATTTCCCCAGTATTACAGATAGCCCAAATTTTCTCACAGGAGAAGCCACACCCAATTATCTAAGATTTCCTCTGGTGGCGCGGAGAATTCAAGAATCTTGTCCTGATATTAAACTAATAATTCTCTTACGCAATCCTGTTGATAGAGCAGTGTCTTGGCATTATCATAAAAAGAATACAGGACTAACCAATGATGATCTAGAACAAGCAATTACCAAAGAAATTAAATTATTAGAAACTCTAAGTGAATCAGAGATTACCAAGATTGGATTTAATGATCCTGATAATATCATTGCCAGTCTTTATTATTATCAAATCAAAGCTTGGATGAAATATTTCCCTCGACAACAGTTCCTGATTTTAAAGAGTGAAGATTTTTATGAATATCCTGAAAATGTTATGAAACAAGTATTTAGATTTTTAGAGTTGCCTGTTCAAAAAATAGCTCAATACCCCAAGATTAATGGTGGTTCTTATAATTCTGTAGAGCCAAACTTACGAAAAACCCTCTCCGAATATTTTCAGCCTTACAATAAACTTTTAGAAGAGTATTTAAGTATCAATTTCAATTGGCAATAGCTAGGGCCGCTGCGCTGAAGTAATGAGTAATAAGTACTGAATAACAGAGATTCAGAGAATAAGATTGGAAAGCTAAAAATTCTCAACCCTAAACCCAATTAAATTCTGAAACCCCAACTTTGAAGCTGTTTCGAGCCACAAGTACCTGTTTAATAGCAAATCCATTCAGAACGAGGATGCTGTGCTAAATATAGACGAAGCTAGAGTATTTTGAGATCTTACCTCTAGCAACCAAATTAATTTAGTGTTGGAGTGAATCATCATGAACCTTAGGCTTTTCTCCTGTTCAGTTTTCCTGTCGTTTCTCGGTTTGAATTGTCTAGCTATAAATTCTGCAACAGCACAGGAATTTAAACCCAAAGAAGCAGGTGACTTTCTCATTCGTGCCCGAGGTCTGTCGGTGATTCCCAATGAAGATGTAGACCTATCTGTTGGTGACAACTCAATTCCAGGCTCAGCGGATCTTAGTACAGCATATGTTCCTGAGATTGACTTTTCTTACTTCATAACCAATAACATTGCCCTGGAACTGATTGCTGCGGTCACGACTCATCGCGTAGAAGCTAAAGGAACTCCCCTAGGAGATGTGAATTTGGGAAAAGTGGGTCTTGTCCCCCCAACATTAACTTTGCAATATCATTTTTTAACCCGGAAAAGATTCAGTCCCTATGCTGGTGTGGGTCTCAATTACACTTTCTTTTTTACGGAAGAAGATGGTGATGCCAACGATATAGACTATGACAACAGCTTTGGCTTTTCCCTCCAGGCTGGTCTTGACTATGCAGTTGCAGGGCGTTGGTCAGTGAATGTCGATGTCAAGAAAATCTTTTTAAATACTGATGCAGAGATTCGGGCTGCGGGAATTGATATTGAGGCTGATGTCGACGTTGATCCCTGGATTATTGGTTTAGGTATCGGCTATCGCTTTTAACGGGGCTTCGCCCTTGAAGGCAGAGGGCAGAGGGCAGCGGTGAGACCCCGCGCCGCCGTCAGGCGCAAGGGAAGCGGTAGAAGCCCGCGCCGCCGAAAGGCGCAAGGGAATGTCTACCAAGAGACGCTCACCAAGAGAGAGGGCAGAAGGATAAAACTACTTCTAACTTATCCCTTTAGGTTGAATTCCTCCACTTCTTTAAGTGGAAC
>NZ_ALVZ01000161.1 GCF_000332055.1 Xenococcus sp. PCC 7305
ACTGATAACTGATAACTGATAACTGATAACTGTTAACTGATAACTGTTAACTGATTTCAACGGCTTGCCCTTGTTCTAGGATTAGTTTAATGTCCTCAGAAAGACCTGTATTTTTACCGAATTTAGCACCTGTAAATTTAGCTAGTTTAAAGCTAGCATTACTCAAATTAGCTTCTTGTAAATTGGCATGGGTGAGGTTGGCACCAATTAAATTTGCGATCGCTAAACTGGCACGATATAAATTGGCATGAGTTAGATCGGCATTTTCTAAATAAGCACCACTGAGATCCGCACCACCTAAATTGGCGTGACGAAGATTAGTTTCACTGAGATCAGCATCATTTAAGATCACTCCTCGGAGATTGGTCTTTTGGAGATTCGCTCCATTTAAGTCAATGCCAGCAAGGTTAGCAGCTAAAAGATTGCCTCCTGCCAAATCAGTCTTCAAATCTAGCTTTGCCAATTCAGCCAGTTCGGAGATTTGCTCTGTTTTAGCGATATAAATTTGTTCAATTAGGTATTTCAGCGTTTCTTGATCCTGCAAACTAATTTCCTTTGGTTGCTCTTTGTCCCAACTATCTTGTGCTTCGACATCAGAAGAACCCAATTGAACCCAACTTAGGGAAGATGGCAGTTGATTTTTGCAGCAGAAAAAAACGATCGCCCTTTCGAGCACTCCATGTTTGTTGGGGCTAAGATCATGTAGCCATAAATCTTCTGCCTCTGCTAACGAAACATCTGCGGGGCAAATCTGCCAAGTTGCCTTGATGTTGAAGGGTTGAGCAAGGATCTTAACTGTTCCAAGCTTGATGCGTTGCAGAGAATCTGCCAGTAGCAATTTCGCTGACTCTAGGGTAAATGTCCAATTATTGGTGGCCTCAGAAGATTCAGAGTCAATACCAAAGTAATCATCTAACTGAGGATTAATTTGATGCAGTTCGCTATTTTCTAGCCTCAGTTGTAGTTGACCAGCTTGCAAAGCCAACTTGATACGACCATCTAATAGAGAATACCATTGCTGATTAAAATTGAGGCTCAAGTAAAGATCAAATTGTTGGTTGTCGGCTGTGCTAGAAGGAAGAGAAATTGCTTCTAAGGCCATTGAAAATAAATCTGGATATAGGTTTTGGGACTTTAGCAACTGCATGATTCCAACTACGACGACTCGGTGTTACAAGATATCTTTCTAAGATTGTAGAGCTTATTCTTGAGTTTTCACGATAATTTTCACGACTCGGAAATCTATGACCTTAAGTATGTCTATCATGGCTAGACTTATTGTTTTTGAAATTTCCCTAATACCTAACACCCAATACCTAAAACCCTCTTCCAGTGTTCTTTTTCTTGGCCAGCAACGGAATAATTGAAAGTATTGTCAATAAAGCCAAAGCGAGAAAAAAAGGTTTAGGGTCTTCGCCCAATAAGGCTGATTGGCCAGTTGTTCCCAGCCAAGTATAGATGACAGTGCCAGGGATGATGCCAATAAAAGTGGCAATAGTGTAGGTAACCCAGTTAAGAGGAGTTAAGCCAAATAGGAAATTAACTACATTAAAAGGAGAAATCGGAGCAAAGCGAATTGCTAAAGTAAAGGCGATCGGTTTATCGAGAACTGCTTGGTTAAATATCTTCAAGCCTTTATGACGGGCAAATTTATTGGCGATATAATCTCGAAATAAGTACCTAGCGACCCAAAATGCCCCTAGAGCACCTAATGTAGCTCCGATCGCAGACCATAAAGTGCCCCACAATAAACCGAAAACAGGCCCGCCAACTATCGTGAGAATTGTTCCAGGGATGCCGATCGCAGTTAGGAAAATATAAATCCCCAGAAAGGTGAAAATTACACAATTAGAACAAGAATTATTACTAAAATAATCAATCAGGAATGCTTGATTAAATAAGGCTTTAGCTGGGCCAATAGTGCATAACAAGACTAGAGAAATCAGTGCGATCGCAATTCCCCAGCGAGGATTTAGCAAAATGCCTAATTTGCCTTTACTTTTATCTTGGTCAGTAGATTTAGATTTTTTCTTGAGATAGAGTTTTTTGGTTTTCACAATAGCGATCTAAAAGCCTAAGCAAAATGAATGACTGGGCTTCGCCCTTGAGGAAAGACGGCAGAGGGCAGAGGGAACAATTCTAACCAAACACAACTTGATCCTTTCCGAAGTATATAGAGTTCGCGGAATAATTGCCAGAAGGAAAATTCACGCTAAAGTTAGACCTGTAATCAGTTTTGTCGGAGGGCATGATGCCTGAAGCTATAGTTCTAGACAAAGTAATAAAAAACCTGCGAGTGGTTCGTCCTAACCAGCAATCTGTTGAGCGACTAGATCTCGGAATTAAAGATGGCAAATTCGTTCAGATTGCCCCAGAAATTGACGCAAAACTAGCCAAGGAGGTATTTGATGCCCAAAATAGGCTAGGATTTCCCGGCCTTGTCGATGCCCATATGCATATTGGCATTTACCAATCTCTTGAGAAGGATGCTGTCACCGAAAGTAGAGCCGCTGCCATGGGCGGGGTGACCACTAGCCTCAACTATATTCGGACAGGACAATATTACCTCAACAAAGGTGGTTCCTATAAGAAGTTTTTTCCTGAAGTACTAGCCCTATCAGAAGGTAACTTTCATGTTGACTACGGTTTCCATATCGCACCGATCGCCTCAGAGCACATAGAAGAGATGCCCTGGCTGTTTGAAGAACATGGGGTTTCATCTTTTAAGATTTTTATGTTTTACGGGGGCTACGGCTTACATGGGCTGTCGGATCAACAGAATCTCTTTTTGATGATTAATAAAGAAGAGCGCTATGACTTTGCCCATTTTGAATTTATTATGCGCGGGTTGACCCAACTGCGGGAAACTCACCCCGAAGCTCAGGATTATCTGAGCTTGAGTCTTCATTGTGAAGTTGCCGAGATTCTGAGTGCCTATACCAAAATTGTCGAAGGCGATCGCAGTTTAACCGGACTCAAAGCCTATAGTGCGGCTCGGCCTCCCCATTCAGAGGGTCTAGCGATCGCGATCGCCTCCTATCTCGCCCATGAAACCAATTGTGTCAATATTAATCTGCTACATCTAAGTTCCCGCAAAGCAATAGAATCTGCTCTAATTATGAAAACAGCATTTCCCCATATCAATTTTAGGCGGGAAGTCACAGTTGGACATTTATTACTAGATGTCGATGCTCCAACCGGGAAATGGGCCAAAGTCAACCCGCCAATTCGTCCCCGTGAAGATGTGGAATATTTATGGCAAGCAGTCTTAGATGGTCAGATCAACTGGATTGTTAGCGATCATGCCTGCTGTTCGGCGGCCAAGAAAGCTAGTCGGCAAGATCCGGAGAATATCTGGCTAGCAAAATCGGGATTTGGGGGTACAGAATATCTGCTTTCGGGGGTATTTAGCGAAGGTAGCAAACGAGGGATGTCCTACAATCAGATGGCAGAATTGCTCTGTTGGAATCCCGCCCAGCGTTTTGGTTTATCCACCAAAGGCGATATTGACCTTGGTTACGACGCCGATTTAGTGATTTTAGATCCCAATGAAACCTTTGTCGTTCAAGCTGCCGAATCCCAATCCCAACAGGGGTACACTCCTTTTGAGGGTATGGAATTGACCGGCAAAGTCAAAACTACCTTCTTGCGCGGTAATTTAATTTACGACCAAGGACAAATTATTGCTGGGCCTCAAGGTCGTTATTTGAACCGTAGACGGGGAGCAGATAAATAAAAAATTCCCAACAATTCAGGGAGACATCGGGACGCGGAAATGGGAAGATAAAAAAACCTACTCTTTAGATGATGAGGTCACAATTGCCAACAGCAAATACCATCAAGACCCATGTAACTTGTCCTCAACTACCCTTGACAGTATATCGGGAAGTAGCAGCTCATTTACGGCAGGTAGTCGGGGTGAAAACGGGATTGATTGTCCGATCTTCCGATTCGGGCTCCGAAAAATTTGATTATACTCAAAGTCAAATTGCGGCTTTATGGTTGGAATATCCCCAAAATATTGATAACCAACAAAAAAAACGCCTTGACGAGATTTTGGATTATTACGGACAACGCTATCGTCCCTGGGAAACGATTACGGATTAATCATGGATTCTATCGCCTATCACTATCACCAAAGAACTAAATACGATCCTGAAACCATTGCCAATAAAGGAAAAGCCTTGGATTGGTCAAAACAACCTGCTCCCTATAAAGAGTATAAAATTGGTCATAGTTTCGATCTCAAACCCTATCTGTCTCAAGAAAAAGATAGAGAAGCCCAACCCTATGACGAAGAATGGTTGAGATTATCTTTGTTCCTCCTCTGTAGTTATGGCTTGACAGCTCAATTTCAGACCATCTATGGCGACCCTATTTATTTGAGAGCTGCGCCCTCAGCTGGGGGTTTATATCCTGCGGAAGTCTATCTAATTTCTCGGGGGACAAATTGGTTACCGGCTGGGTTATATAACTATCAAGTTGCCACTCATTCTCTCATTCATTTTTGGGAAAATACTGTTTGGTCCGAGTTGCAAGCGGCTTGTTTCAAGCATCCTGTATTGAAAGAAAATCAACTTGCCTTGGTCACCACTGCGGTGTTTGAGCGCTCGGCATGGCGCTATGAAGATCGAGCCTATCGAAGAGTATTTCTGGATACGGGGCATTTACTCGGTAATATTGAATTGGCCGCTGCCTCTAATAACTATAAAGCTCATTGTATTGGTGGTTTTTGCGATGAAGAAATTAATGATCTCCTGTATTTAGATGGTCATACGGAATCTGCGATCGCAGTTGTCTCTTTACTCGATACCAATAAAACTTCCGCTACCGATTTTACGGCCCCCACAGCTTTACCCTCAGCAACTGTCACCGAATATCCTGAAATTGCCGATGGACAATTACTCCATTATTTACATCAAAAAACCAACATTGATACCGAACCTACGAAAATAGATGCTGCGAGGGAAACTCCATCATTAGAAGACAAATATAATTTTCCTTTTTGCAGCAAAATTGCAACCATCACCGAAAATACTATCGATTGGGGAGAGCAACTCTCAGAATTAGAAAATACGATTCTCCAAAGGCGTTCTACTCGCAGTTATACAGGGGAAGATTTAACCTTAGAGGAACTAAAATCACTTCTGAATTTTACCTATCAACCTCAAGATTATGTCGCCCAGGGTTTGGATGGGGAGCCCGATTATTTTGCTCTCGATTTGGTGGAAACTTTTATCGCCGTTTCAGGAGTTCAGGACTTGGAGGCAGGTTGTTATTACTATGCACCGCAGGCCCAAGAGTTGCGACAAATTCGGTTTAAAAATTTCCGTCGCGAATTGCATTATCTCTGCTTGGGTCAAGAACTCGGAAAAGATGCCGCGGCCGTTATTTTTCACACTGCGGATTTGACTAAAGCGATCGCAAAATACGGCGATCGCGCCTATCGTTATCTTCATCTGGATGCTGGTCATTTGGGACAAAGATTAAATCTGGCGGCAATCCGCTTAAAACTTGGAGTTAGTGGCATTGGAGGATTCTTCGATGATCGAGTCAATCAAGTCTTAGATATTCCCCAAGAAGAAGCAGTGATTTATCTGACCACTCTGGGACGACCTTAGACATTTTAATTATGAAGGTTACATTTTATTAAAAATTAGGGCTTATAAGGATTAGATACAGGCTCATAGTCAGCAGAACACACCAACAAAGGTTGAAGAATATCAAACATGTGAGTTTTGAGCTGGTAAACTTGCGAAAAGTAATCGTTGGCTTATTATCTAAGTCGTGTCTGATCAATATTTGAGGGATTACACTGTTTCCCAAGACCCAATCTCTAATCTCTAAATGGTATCGCTAAAATTAACTAAACAACAAGGTTTACGAGCAGTCGCGATCGCGGCCACAGTTTTCTTTATCTGTACTCTCACCCTGACTCTGCATCGGCATTTCACTTTTTACTCTTCCTACGATCAGGGAATTTTTAATCAGGTTTTTTGGAATGGTACTCAGGGAAATTTTTTCCAAAGCACGCTCTCTTCCCAGCTTTCGACGAATATCGTCCATGGTGGGGAAGTTCCCAATGTTAGTTACCATCGCCTCGGACAGCATTTCACCCCGGCATTGCTGTTATGGTTGCCTATTTATTATCTATTTCCCCATCCTGCTACCTTAACTGTGTTCCAGGTAACATTTGTCACCGCCGCAGGATTAGTGCTTTATGCTTTGGCTCGGGTATACCTCGAACCTGCGATCGCATTTTTAATTTCCCTCAGTTTCTACGGTGCCAACGCGATCGTCGGCCCCACATTATCCAATTTCCACGATATCTCCCAAATTCCCCTATTTATGTTTAGTTTGCTCCTAGCAATGGAGAAACGCTGGTGGTGGCTCTTTTGGTTGTTGGCAATTTGTATTCTTGCAGTCAGAGAAGATAGTGGCATCGCACTATTTGGGGTGGGAGTTTATTTAGTTGCTAGCCGTCGTTATCCTCGGATCGGCTTGATGGTTTGTAGCCTCAGTTTTCTCTATATTGTGGCCTTGACCAATCTTATTATGCCCTTATTTTCTGATGATATTTCCAAACGCTTTATGTTAGAAAGGTTTGGGCAATATGCAGAAGGCAATGAAGCTTCGACTCTCGATATTCTCTGGGGCATGCTGACCAACCCAAAACTGTTAATTATCGAATTATTTACCCCTTTTAGCGAAACCATCAGATATTTTTTGGGTCAATGGTTGCCCTTGGCCTTTGTGCCGATCTTTGCACCTGCATCTTGGGTGATCGCGGGGTTTCCGTTACTCAAATTGTTAGTGGGGCAAGGAAAATCTGTCTTGGCGATTTCGATTCGCTATGCCATGAATATTACTCCTGGCTTATTTTACGGTGCAATTTTGTGGTGGGCAGGGCAAGGATTTAGGAATTTTCATCGTCCCCTAGAAGATTGCCAACCGAGAAAGCTCAAACCCAAGTTTCGTAATTTTTGGGTCTTTTGTATTTGCTTATCCTTAATCTTTACTATCACCTCCAACCCTAGTCGGACGCTATATTTTCTGATTCCTGACTCGATACAACCGAGAGTTTATGTTTCCTTGCCGGAGCAATGGCAAAGAGTACCGCAAATTCGTTCTATATTAAAGCAAATACCTGATGACGCTAGTGTGTCTGCCACAACTTACCTCATACCTCATCTTTCGGGTCGTCGAGAAATTATTCGCCTTAGTGCCTTGGAATTTAGAAGCGATCGCGATCGCATAGAAACTGTAGAATACATTGTGGCCGATCTTTGGCGTTTACAACGCTATCAAACCGCATTTAAATTTGATCGCCGTCATTTAGCTGCGATCGCAGAAATGATTGATACTGTAACTAGTCAAGGTAGTTATGGCATCACCGATTTTAACAATGGGATTATTTTGCTGCAAAAAGGAGTTGACTCTAATCCCTCAGCAATGCAAGGCTGGCAAGAATTTAGAAGTCTTTTGTCGTAGGTGGTTTTCTGATTTAATGATAAGCAGTGGCAATGCAAAATAGTTTAATTTTATAAGTATGGATATAAAAGAATTTATTGATCTCTGCGCAGGTAACTGGTTTAGTCAACGCACTGATTATCAAGTCGAAACGGAAAAAACCGAAAGCAATAAAGCAGATCTTAGTATTACGCTAATTGCCACTAATGATGCTAAAGTTAGTCAGCTTTGCCTCCAAAACCGCATCGATTCGCAACTGAGTTTAGGTGGCTTACAACATAGTTGGGCTAGTTCGGGAGATTGGGGCAAACCGAAGCAGCAAGGTTCTTCTATGGTAGTGATCATCCCTGACCCAGAAAATCCTCAAACGGGAAAAATCATTTCTAATGCTGCTAACCAGAATTTACTGGGAACCTATGTCTTCGGTAACGACTCTGCTTTAACTCTCATTTTTGAAACTAAAGATAAATCCATTGAAGAAAGGATCTGGTTTGCCAGCGATAATCTTCGCTTACGGACGGCTATAACCAAAAATGAAGATGGCACAATGAGTACTTTATTCTATTCGGAAATCAGAAAAGCACCACCGAAAAAAGAAGAGGCCACTAATTAGGCTTTAAACCCTCTGCCCTCTGCCCTCTGCCCTCTGCCTTTCCCTAACTTGTAAATGTTGTATCTCAACAGAATTTAGTATGACTTGGGTATCTAGTTTCTGGAAATTTTCTCGCCCTCATACGATTATTGGCACTAGTCTCAGTGTCTGGGCTTTATATCTAATTTCGCTGGCCACTATTAACAATGGCAGCTTTTCCGAGGGCGATTTAATCACGATCGCGATCGCTTGGCTGGTTTGTCTTTGTGGCAATGTTTACATTGTGGGCTTGAACCAATTAACTGATGTAGAAATTGATCGCATCAATAAACCCGAACTTCCTTTAGCTTCCGGTGCATTTTCTCTTGCCCAAGGCCGTTGGATTATTGGCATTACAGGTTTTGTCGCGATCGCAGTTGCGGCATTATCTGGTCGCTGGTTATTCGCGACTGTAGCCCTAAGTCTCTTACTCGGCACAGTCTATTCTTTACCCCCACTAAGATTAAAGCAATTTCCTCTGTTGGCTGCCTTTTGTATTTTGACAGTGCGGGGAATTGTGGTTAATTTAGGGCTATTTTTGCATTTTAGTCAGAAATTTTTAGGCCAAGAAATTATCACGGCTAATGTTTGGACTTTGACGCTATTTATTCTGCTTTTTACCATCGCGATCGCAATTTTCAAAGATGTTCCCGATCTCGAAGGTGACAAAAAATATAATATTTCAACATTTACCCTGATTCTCGGCAAATCAACAGTGTTTAATATTTCTCGCAGTGTCATTACTCTTTGTTATTTAGGCATGATTGCTGCGGGGATCTTGTGGCTCAATCGCCTTAATGCTGGATTTTTTATTGGATATCATCTAGTGCTTTTAGTATTGCTATGGTGGCGTAGTTGGTCCGTAGATCTCGAACAAAAAAGTGCGATCGCAAGTTTTTATCAATTCATCTGGAAACTCTTTTTCTTAGAATATTTGCTTTTTCCCCTAGCCTGTTTTTTATAAATAAAAGAAATATTAAGTTTTTTTATCCTCACAAGTTACTCAAATTGTCGAGCTATTTTTCCTGTGAAAGATTTTACGATGGCAAGAAATCATCAAATCTTAAAAGAAGGGATAAAGTTTTCTCACTTTTGCTGGGGATTTATGCCTGAAAATAAATTAAGTATAAGATCTTATTTTTCAATTTTACACTGCAAATTTGAACTCAATTATGAATAATGAATACTGAAAAGTCCGAAAAATCCCATGACAATCATGACTATCACTGTTGCTTCTGTCATCATTTCCAACTGGAAGGATATCGCTGGGGTTATTGCACATTACTCAACTCATATGTAAAAGGCAATATAGATGCTTGCCAGGCTTCGATTCCGCCCTTCAAGACAACAGATGTTCAAACCAAGATTAAGGAGAAAGCAGAAGGCAGCACTACAGAGTTGGCTAGCGCTTCAGAGCAAAAAGAACCCCTGAAAGATATCACCATTCGGAGACGAGGTGAAGCTAGTGTTTTAGTGGAAGCCGCTTCGGATAAAGGCAGAAGGCCCACTTGCGAAGAAGGGGATGTCGATCCTTTGTTAAGACCATTCTGCTTAAGCAAGAAGAGGAGAAGTTAAGCCCTAAGCTTTCAGCTATTAAATTCAATAAATCAAATATTTTTTTACAAGCATCAAGTTTGCTGTTCCCCATTCCCCAGCACGTAGCGCTATGTTTTAATTATTCTGGACTAATGTTTTTTACTGGCAGATTTTGCAAACACAACCAAGGCTACAAACACCCCATAGTGGCTATCACTGGAATGGTATAACCAAAAGCTATTTTGAAGGATGGTATTTCCGGGTTACCCTGCCCGAAATTGCTCAAACCTTTGCCTTTATGTATTCGATAGAAGACCCCATTGGCAGACAAGCCAATAGTGGGGGGGCAGTGCAAATTTTGGGCATTGACGAAGCGTATCTAAGTCGTACATTTCCGGATGTACAACAGTTTTGGGCAAGTCGCAACTCTCTAGAATTAAAACATTGGAAAAACCCCGAAAATAATCAGCCAGCAAAATCCTCATCCCCCATCCCTCATCCCTCATC
Organism: Xenococcus sp. PCC 7305; assembly: GCF_000332055.1. GTDB lineage: Bacteria > Cyanobacteriota > Cyanobacteriia > Cyanobacteriales > Xenococcaceae > Xenococcus. The sequence continues at coordinate 10,145 of NZ_ALVZ01000161.1, forward strand.
CCTTATCCCTTATCCCTCATCCCTCATCCCTCATCCCTCATCCTTTAATGAGGGTTATCAAGTAACAGCTAATTTAAATCAAGGCTGTATTTACGATCCTCGTAATCAGCAATATTGCCGCTGGGAATATCAAATTCAACCCTTATATGGCTGGGGAAATCCCAATCTGACGCAACAAGCAACGGCGGGGTGGCTATCCTATTTACCCGTATTCGATCCGGGATGGCAAATTTTGATGGCTCACGGTTTAGCAACGGGCTGGATCGAATGGCAAGGCACAAAATACCAATTTACCGAAGCGCCCGCCTATAGCGAGAAAAATTGGGGAACTTCTTTTCCCAAAAAATGGTTTTGGATCAACTGTAATAGTTTTACCGATCAATATAACTTAGCATTAACCGCAGCAGGCGGAGTTCGACAGGTCTTATGGGGAGAAGAATCAGTCGGGATGATTGGGATTCATTTCCAAGGATATTTTGTGGAGTTTGTCCCCGAGAATTCGCAAATCACCTGGCAGGTGAAACCCTGGGGGGAATGGCTGATGCAGGCAACTAAGGAAGATTTGGTGGTTACTCTCATTGGCACAACTGATTTACCGGGAACTTATGTTCGCACCCCCACAGCTCAAGGTTTAGTTCTCAATTGTCGGGATACAACGCAGGGAAAATTGTTATTAAAGTTGCAATATAAGGGGAAAACGATTGTCGAAGCGAATAGTTCTTTGGCGGGTTTAGAGGTTGGTGGGGCACCTTGGCATGAAACATTTTCCCAAGACTAGACGGGCGTTAGGTTTTAGGTTTTAGGTTTTAGGTTGAAAAGAGTCATAACCCCTGATCGTGATAATATCGCCCTTGGTATTAATTGCTAAACTTATTTTCTATTCTAATTTTCTATGATTACGATCGCGTTACCAAAAGGCGCACTACTCAAAGACTCCATCGATTTATTCAAAAAAGCTGGTTTAGATTTTAGCTTGTTTCTCGATAAGAGCAATCGCCAATTACAAATCACTGATCCGACCAATACGGCTCAAGCACTACTGGTGAGAGCACAGGATGTTCCCGTTTATGTCGAATATGGTCAAGCTCAAATCGGCATCGTCGGTTACGATGTCCTGCGAGAAAAAAAACCTAAGGTGGCAAATCTAACTGATTTAAAATTTGGTTATTGTCGAATGTCGGTTGCTGTCCCTAAATCTAGTACTTATCGGCGATCGCAGGAACTCCCGCCCCACGGAAAAGTTGCTTCAAAATTTGTCAATTGTGCCGAAGAACATTTTCGTCAGCTCGATCTCCCGGTAGAAATTGTCCCCCTATATGGTTCGGTGGAGCTAGGCCCAATTACTGGCATGTCTGAGGCGATCGTCGATTTGGTTTCCACTGGCAAAACTCTTAAAGAAAATGGCCTCATAGAAATTGATGTTCTCTATGAAAGCACCGCTAGATTAGTTGCTCACCCCTTAAGTTATCGTCTCAATAGAGATAACCTAGATGATCTAGTTAGTAAACTAAACAATCTCGTCTGAAAATTTACCTAACACCCAACACCTAAAACCTAAAACCCAAAACCTAACCCCTAAAGTCTAAAACCTAAAACCTAACCCCTAACACCTTTCTAATCCCACGTTAGAATTGTTCAATAGGAGAATTGAGAGTAAACTTATCGAAACTATTTACGGTACCTATAAAGGACTAAAAAAGAATCAGATCAAACAACTCAAAAAGCTTTATCATCAAAAGCTACCGGTAGATCGTCTGACCACTGCGGATTTTGCTCAGCGTTTAGCGGCGATCGCGACAGAGGTTGGGCAGCCAGTATGTACTTATTTTAACCGTCGTGGCCAAGTAATCAGAGTGGGAGTGGGCACCCCGAATGAAACCAAAATTCCGCCCCTAGAATTACCCCGTTATGGTGCGGAAAGACTATGCGGTATTCGCTGCATTGCCACACAACTAGACGATCATCCGCCCAAAGAGTCAAGCTTAACAGCCATGATTCGACAAAGATTAGATGCCCTGGTTGTCTTAACTCTCACAGGAGAGGGAAAGGAGAGAAGAGGGGGAGGGGCGACAGGATATATTCGAGATACCTATCTCGCTCATTTGTTACCGCAAACAGATTTGGACTTGGATACTCAGGAATATTGGTCTATATCTGAGCCGATGAGTTTAGAATTTCTTAGTAGCCAAGATTTTCTTGATCTAGTTGAAGGCTTAGAAGCAGAATTTGAACGGGAATATGTGGCCCAAGAAGTGGAAGAAGGTCACGATCGCGTGATTCTTGTGGGCTTACATACCGACAAAACGACTAATGCAGAGCTAGAGGAAAGTTTGGCCGAATTAGCCAGATTAGTAGATACCGCAGGAGGTGTAGTTTTACAGACTATTTCTCAAAAGCGAGCGCGTCCCCATCCTCAAACAGTAGTCGGCGCAGGAAAAGTCCAGGAAATTGCCCTCAGAATTCAAACTACAGGAGCCAATCTAGTAGTCTTCGATCGCGATCTTTCTCCGGCCCAAGGCCGCAACCTCGAAAGTCAATTTGGTATCAGAGTAGTAGACCGCACAGAAGTCATTTTAGATATTTTTGCCCAGCGAGCTCAATCGCGCGCGGGGAAATTGCAAGTAGAACTAGCACAACTCGAATACATGTTGCCCCGACTAGTGGGGCGAGGACAAGCCATGTCTCGTCTGGGGGGTGGAATTGGCACCAGAGGGCCAGGAGAAACTAAGCTAGAAACTGAACGCCGTAGTATTCAAAAGAAAATTACCCATTTACAGCGAGATGTAAATGAATTGCAAGCACATCGCTCTCGGTTGCGGAAACAGCGCCAGAAGCAGGATATTGCCACAGTTGCGATCGTGGGCTACACCAATGCGGGCAAATCTACCTTGATTAATGCTTTAACCAACTCTGATGTTTATGCAGCCGATCGCCTCTTTGCCACGCTAGATCCGACAACTCGTCGCCTAGCAATTCCCGACCCTGTAACAGGAAAACCTTGTAATATTTTGCTAACAGATACGGTAGGATTCATTCAGGAGTTGCCACCTTCCCTTGTCGATGCCTTTCGTGCCACTTTAGAAGAGGTTACAGAAGCTGACACTTTGCTTCATGTTGTAGATTTATCCCATCCTTCTTGGCAAAACCAAATTCGTTCGGTGATGAAGATTTTGCAGGAGATGCCCCTCGCAGTGGGCCCCATGTTGCTGGTGTTTAATAAATTAGATCAAGTTGATAGTGAAACCCTTGCCAAAGCGCAAGAAGAATATCCTTTAGCTTTATTCATTGCCGCGAAAGAGCGCCTGGGGTTAGCAACTTTGCGGGAAAAACTTCGAGAATTAATCACGAATTGAGGGAAAAGGTTTTGGGGATTAGGTTTTAGGTAGATTTACGTAGCTTTAAAGAGACTTTAATTATTGCTTTATTTAAGACTGTTTTTCCTAGGTTAAGACCCCAATTTGTGATATAACAATGAAGGTTTGCTCAAGTTAAGGTTTATTTCATGGTAACTTTAGTTTGACTTCCTCCAGAGCTTTATAGCCTGTTTTTTTTGCCAATAGCCAATAGTCTAGTGCCGCATTCTAAGCTTGTCTTTGGACATAATCCCTAGATTTCAAAAAGCTCATAGCTATTAAATAAAATAATCGCCAAGAGCGATTTTAACATCCACCTACAGTTTCTGAATCACTTTTTATGATTGCACCAGCACCGATCACCGATCGCCCGACCTTAGATCCCAGTCTTAAAATTAGGGATATTCTTGATACCTTGCCCAAAGAGGTGTTTGTCAAAAATCCTCGAAAAGCTTGGCTTAAAGTATTTGTTAATGTAGCTTGTGTTGTCTTGGGCTATTGGGCAGTAGCAGTCTCTCCTTGGTATCTATTGCCCATCGCGTGGATTTTCTTGGGCACAAACTTAATTGGTTTGTTCGTTCTCGGCCATGATTGTGGTCATCGCTCTTTTTCTAATCAGATTTGGGTTAATGATTTAGTCGGTCATATTATGTTCTTGCCTCTCATTTACCCTTTTCATGCTTGGCGCATCATGCATAATCACCATCATAAACATACCAATAAACTAGAGGAAGATAATACCTGGACTCCTTTCTCCGCAGAAGAGTATGAGCAGCTTTCTCCAGCATATAAATGGTGGTACCAAAGAATGCGCGGTAAATTTTGGTGGCTAGGATCTGTGGCTCATTGGGCTGTTTTACATTTTGATTGGAGACGATTCACGGGCAAACAAAGAGAACAAGTTCGTTTTTCTGTGTTGCTAGTTGTTTTCACCGCAGCAGTCGGATTTCCTTTGATATTAATCAACTTTGGAATTTGGGGTTTTGTTAAATTCTACATAGTCCCCTGGTTGATCTACCATTTCTGGATGAGCACTTTTACCATTGTTCACCATACTTTGCCTTCTATTCCTTTTACTCACAAAGAGCAATGGCATGAAGCTGCTGCCCAATTATGTGGCACAGTTCATTGTAAATATCCTTGGTGGGTGGAGTTTTTCTGTCATGATATTAATGTTCATATTCCCCATCACCTAACCACTGCAATTCCTTGGTACAACTTGCGTCTAGCTCACAAAAGCATCAAGGCAAATTGGGGCGAATATATTCACGAACGTAAGTTTTCCTGGCCTTTAATTGTGGAAATCTGCGATCATTGTCATTTATATAATCAACAAAGCAATTATCAAAGTTTTGCCGATCATTCCCGCTCAAATTTCAACTAGTGCCGCTGCGCGGAAGTAATAAGTAATGAGTAATAAGTCTTGATACATCAGCTTTTTGCCCTTCGTTGATAGATAGCTTATTTACGCCCGCGTCCACTAGCCATGAGCAATTAGATTAAGACCTAGGAGTTGCAATGTAAGACTTCTAGGTTTTTTATTGGAAAAACCGAAGACCCAGAAGAAGTTAAACGAACTCTCAGGAAAATTTCATCTCTATTCTTTATAAATGGAGACATTGCGAGGCAACAAGCCGAAAACTGAACTATTGGGGAAGAATCACTAACTTTCTCGAAATCTGTTTTATACTTACCGAACCATTAACTGTCGTCCAAATTTAATACAAGGATTGAGTATCTGTGACTGAAACTGTTATTTCTCAAGAATCGAATTCTACTTCTATCTCCTATAACATCGAATCTGAAGTACTCGAAAGATATCAAGAAGGTGCACGGCAACAACAGCCCAGTCTTTGCTGTCCCACAGACTATGAAGGTAATTATTTGGAAATTTTGCCAGAAGAGATTGTGGCCAAGGATTATGGTTGCGGTGATCCAACCCGCTATGTCAACGCAGGCGAAATAGTAGTAGATTTGGGTTCTGGTGCAGGTAAAAACTGTTATATACTAGCGCAAAAGGTTGGAGCTGCGGGCAAGATTATTGGTGTAGACTTTAATGATGAGATGCTGTCTCTGGCGAGAAAGTATCAAGGGGAAATCGCAGAAAAATTAGGTTATCACAATACGGAATTTGTAAAAGGTAAAATCCAAGATCTTAAATTGCCTTTAGATCCTTTGCAGAATTGGTTACAAAATAACAATATTTCTTCTATTGACGGCATTGGCCAATACGAAGCAGAATGCGATCGCCTAAAGAGAGAAGAAGTTTTAATTGCGGATAATAGTGTTGATGTTGTCATTTCCAACTGCGTTCTCAATTTGGTGCGCCCTGAAGATAAACAGGAGTTATTCGCCGAAATTTTTCGTGTTTTAAATCGTGGTGGCAGAGCTGTAATTTCTGATATTGTTTGTGACGAAGATCCTACTCCGACAATTCTCAATGATCCTGAACTTTGGAGTGGTTGCATTGCGGGAGCTTTTCGTGAAGATCTTTTCCTCAAAATGTTTGAAGACGCCGGATTTTATGGCGTTGAAATTCTCAAAAGAGAAGAAACTCCTTGGCAAGTGATTGATGGGGTTGAGTTTCGCTCGATGACAGTTCGTGCTTATAAAGGGAAGGAGGGCGATTGTTGGGAACGAAAACAAGCAGTTGTTTATAAAGGCCCTTGGAAACAAGTACAAGATGATGATGGACATACCTATTGTCGCGGTGAAAGAATGGCCGTATGTGATAAGACTTATCAGATTTTAACTAATCCCAATAGCCCCTATAAAAAAGAGATTATTCCCATTGAACCTTACGAGAATATTTCTTTAGAAGAGGCAGAACCTTTTGCTTGTAAAAGTAAGGCAATTCGTCATGCGAGAGAATCTAAGGGTTCAGGATATAGTGTGACCGATATGAATGGGAATGCAGATTGTTGCTCTCCTGGAGAATGCTGTTAAACACAGGAAAATGTAGAGACGTAGCATGCTACGTCTCTACGGGGTAATTTATTGTTCAAAATAAATCATGATTTGGTCAATTGGAATTTTTTTGACGACAGTTTTTCTGGCCTATGCTAATGGTGCCAATGATAACTTTAAAGGGGTAGCGACTTTATTTGGTAGTGAGACTATCAACTACAAAATAGCCATTTGGTGGGCAACTTTAACAACCTTTGCCGGGTCAATTGCCTCGATCGCCTTGGCTGATGCTCTATTAAAAAACTTTTCCGGGAAAGGATTGGTTCCTGCTGCGATCGCAAATACAGATCAGTTTCATATTGCGGTGGCTTTGGGTGCAGGGCTAACGGTCATCCTCGCAACTGTAACGGGCTTTCCCATCTCTACGACCCATAGTCTTACAGGAGCTCTGACTGGCGCGGGACTGATGGCAATTGGCACCAACTTAAATTTTGCAGCTTTAGGTAAATCTTTTTTTATTCCTCTATTAGTTAGTCCGTTAGTCGCTATAGTTTTGGGTGCTATTATCTACAGCATTTTTCGCTATCTACGACTGATGTTCGGAGTGGATAAGGCTTGGTGCATTTGTGCCGGAAATAAACAAGAATTAGTTCCTGTGGCAATGGCCGCCAATACTAATATTTTGCAAGCCGTAGTAACCCCTGATCTTACAATTGATACAACCGAAAAATGTCAACAAAAATATATCGGCAGATTTTTGGGAATTGATAGCCAAAAACTAGTTGATACTTGCCATTTTATTAGTGCGGGGGTTGTGAGTTTTGCCAGAGGACTAAACGATACGCCAAAAATTGTGGCTTTGCTCCTGAGCGTATCTGCTTTTTCTATCAAAGGTGGCATGTTGGCTGTGGGCTTGGGCATGGCAATTGGGGGCTTATTAAATGCTAAAAAAGTTGCCCATACTGTTAGTAAAAAAATTACTACTCTGAATCCAGGGAAGGGATTATCTGCCAATTTGGTTACTGGGTTTTTGGTTATTTTTGCCAGTCGTTTGGGTGTACCTGTTTCGACTACTCATGTTTCTGTTGGTTCTATTTTTGGCGTAGGAGTAATTTCTAAATCTGCCCATATGAATGTTTTTTCCCAAGTACTGGGTTCTTGGTTTTTGACTTTACCGATCGCGGCGATCGCAAGCGGAATGACTTATCTTTTGCTTTCATGAGTAATAGGGAATAAGTAATAAGTAATAAGTAATGGGTAAATAGATTATAAGGGAATAAATAATTATGCAAACTAGTATTGATAAAAGAGTTAATAATTTATCTTTGACTAGGTTTTGTGACAAAATCACAACGCCTCTCACTAAAAATAAAATTACAGTTCTACAAATTAATTTGGGACGCAAATGTAATCTTGCTTGTACTCATTGCCATGTGGAAGCAGGGCCGAAAAGAACTGAAGAACTTTCCCCAGAAGTTTGTCAACAAATAATCGAAATAATTAATCGTTTTCCCCAAATAGAAACTGTGGATTTGACTGGAGGTGCTCCAGAAATGAACTATGGGTTTCGGAAAATTGTCCAAGCTGCTAGAAGTCAGGGCAAAGAAGTAATCGTACGCTCAAACTTAACCATATTCTTTGAATCTGGGTATGAAGATCTACCAGAATATTTTGCCCAAAATAAATTAAGAGTTGTCGCTTCCCTTCCCTGCTATCTAGAGTCTAATGTTGATAAGCAGAGAGGTTCAGGAGTATATAATCAGTCTATATTGGCAATTCAAAAACTTAATCAATTAGGTTATGGTACCAATCCCGATTTAATCATTGATTTAGTTTACAATCCCGGTTTACCAAAAGATCAGAATTTCTCTTTAACTCCCAATCAGCAAAAGCTAGAGCAAGATTATAAAACTTATTTATTAGACCATTTTAATATTGAATTTAATCATCTATTTACTATTACAAATATTCCCATTGGTAGAACCAAACAATATCTACAAAGATACGATTTACATGATGATTACTTAGAATTTTTAGCAGATAATTTTAATATCGCGACTTTAGGTAACCTCATGTGTCGTAATGAGCTATCTATTGACTATCTGGGCAATATTTACGATTGCGATTTTAACCAGATGGAAAATCTCCCTGCCACCAACAATTTGGGAAATAAATTGACCCTAGCTCAGATATTAGCTGAGAATAATCTTGATCTTATTAATGAAATTAAAACCGCAGACTATTGTTATGGTTGTACGGCAGGAAGTGGTTCTAGCTGTGGAGGAGCATTAACTTGAAATATCCTGTAGCAAGACCTCTTATTAAGAATTTTCCCATGGAGATGGGAGAGCATAAGTCAAAAACTATATAATATATAAGACGTTTATGTATTTAAAGATTGGCAATACTAAGCTGTTTGCAGGCAAATATCAATCAAAAGAACTTGCTAAAATAGAGATTAACTTCGAATATATATTCTCAGGAGGCAAAAGCAATCTCCCTGAAGGTGAAGCTATGCGAAGTCGTAGATTCGCCAACGTCTTAGTAGACCTCGAAAGCAAAAAACTCAAAATCAAAATCAAATCTGAATTTAGTAACACAGCAGACTGTGGAACATTGTCAAGATTGTTAATCGGCATTGAGAAAATTATCACCCCAGAAAACATCGAGATCATCGATCAAATTATTGATGGTAAATCTGCCATCACTACTCAAGACTTTTTAAAATCCCAAGAACAACTACTTGAATATTTTTTGTAACCCAATTAGCCCCTTCCTCCCTCGGTTTGGGAGGGGTTCAAGTCTCTTCTAAACAAAAAACACCTTCTGCCTTCTGCCTTCTGCCTTCTGCCTTCGCTTGGCAATCCTTCAAACCTTCAGCCAATCAAATAGCTCTTGTAGCCTAATCTGAAAAGCCTGAGCAAACTTTGGCACTGGCAAGACCATATCGAGATCATCAATTGCCCGAATTGACTTATCCGCATCATAAACAAAAATGCAGTATTCTTCTGGATCTATCATCCAACCCATTACCGCACCATGGTCGATACAGTGGAGAATATTGCGAACCACCTTGGTATGACTCTGATTAGGGGACAAGATTTCGATAGTCCAGTCTGGAGGTTGATTAAACAGGTTGGCAATATCCCCATTACTTTCTCTCGGGATATGTTGGGTAAGGAATATGGCAATGTCTGGAACAATGGATCGTCCGCCGAAAGTACAACGCAACTCGGGAAAAGCTTGGGCTGTCTTGTCTGACCTGAATATTGTTGTGAGGGCAAAACTCAATTCCCTTTGTAGGATACTATGCTTTCCTTGAGGCATTGGTTTCTGGACAGTTGCTCCGTCAATATATTCAGTAGCCGGTTTAGTTTCTGGTAACTCCAGAAATTCTTCTAACGTCAATGAAAGCGCAAATAAGCTATCCATAAAAACTTATTACTTATTACTTATTACCCATTACTTATTACCCATTACCCATTACCCAATTAATAATGAGTCCCCGACTTGCGATGATGAACCGCCGTGACCCCCTCAGATTGCAGTAACTTACCCTTCTCTGCCGTTGCATAAACCAGCCAATGATCACCGCATTCCATCTTGCTCGCAATACGACATTCCAAAAAAGCCAGAGCATCCGTCAAAATCGGACAACCATTCTCGGCTTCCTCGATTGCCACTCCCTGAAAACGATCCTCTCCTGGGGCAAAAGGCTTGAGAAACTGTTTCATCAGTCCAATATGCTCACCTTGTTGCAGAATATTTAGTACAAAACCACTCCCTATATGCAACAAAGATTCGATCGCGCGCTCTTTGGCCACTGCCACCGTAATACCTGGAGGAGTAAAAGTGGCTTGAGAAACCCAAGAAGCCAACATCGCACCCTTGAGCTCTTCCTGTTTGGTCGTGACAACACAAAGAGAACCCACCAATCTCCCCAAAGCTTGTTCTGTACGGGCAACCTCAGAAGTGCCGCTAGTAGCTTTCGGCTTATTGGCACGCTGAGCCTTTTTCAATTTTTGGGCAAAATCTGTTCCTGCCTCTTCGCAAGTTTTGATAATCTGATCAGTCGGTTTAAACTTGACTCGAATTGTGTCGAAACCAAAACTATAGCCAGCATTCCGGAATTTGGTTTCCAAAATATCGATCGCCTCACCACTCCAACCATAGGAACCAAACACTCCCGCGAGCTTAGTTTTATTGGTATTTCCTAAAACAATTCCCAACGCAGTTTGGATCTGAGTCGGGGGATGACCGCCCAAAGTTGGCGAACCCATAATGAACCCACTAGCCTTTTCCACCGCAATTTTGATAGTTTCAGGATCAGTTGATTCGGCATTAATCGATTCGACAGCAACTCCTGCTTTGGTAACCCCTCTTGCGATCGCCTGGGCAATAGTTGTGGTGTTGCCATAGGCAGAAGCGTAAATAAGAGCCACAGTCATGGCGCGATCGCCCTGATTTTGGAGCCATTCTCGATAATAGGAATTTAACTCCGTCAGACCATATTTAACTAAACATCCGTGACCCACTGCATAGATTTTGGCATTTTTCTCGGCGATTTTGTCTAGAGCAGCTCCAATTTGGCGAGCATGGGGAGCCATTAAACAATCAAAATAATAACGCCGATCTTCGAGATCCGTCGTCCAGCCTTCATCAAAAATGCGATCGCCGCAAACATGCATCCCAAAAAGTTTATCGGTATACAAAACCTGCGATCGCGGATCATAGGTACAAAGCAAATCAGGATAGCGAGGATTGGGAATTGGGATAAACTCTAAGCGGTGATCTTGCCCGATATCGAGAGTATCATCTCCTTTAATTACCGTAATATTTAACTCTAAATCCTGATCTTCTAAAATTTTTCGCAATGCGATCGCGCCAGGATTAGAACAAACAATCTGAAGATTGGGGGCTAAGGGCAAGATTTTTTTGAGAGTAATCGCCCGATTAGGATTAATATGCCCTAAAACCAAATAGTCAATAGCTTCGAGATCAACTCTTTTTTGCAGCGCATTAATGAAAATATCAGAGAAAGACTCTCCCGGAATATCCAGCAAGACAGTGCGATCGCTTTCGATGAGATAGGAATTAGCTGTCGTACCCTTTTGTAACGAATATTCAATTTCAAATTTTAGTCTAGTCCAACTTCGCGATCGGAAAACTCGGGTATCTGATGTGATGGGAAATACTTGAACATCTTTGGCTCTATCTAAGGACATAACAAATATTACTCGTATAGTTGGACTGGCTTGCTTTGATCTAGTTTACCGCTTTGAGACATGTCTCAGAGCTCATCATTGATGCGATCGCACGGCTAAAAAGCACTCTCTCTAAGAGCTATTTCAATTTGAGTTAAAGTAAATAACGAAGAAATTAATCATTGCCCGACCCATATTGCCAAGCATCTAACCAACGACGCCAATAATATTGTTGCTGAGGAGCAAGATTTTTAATCCTTGATTTTCCTAGTTTTCCCAACGGATATAAAGCAGTATATAAAGCCAAATTAAAATAATGTCCAGTCCAATCAATTAAAGGTGTAATTCCCACTTGGGGCAAAATCGGTAGCACTAATTTAAGATTAACTAAAGGCAAGGTTTTCGCTAAAGGAATAAATTTAATCACATCCTGCAAAAATGGGGTCAGAACATCATCTCCCAGTCTTTCCATAACCGCAAATACGCCATTCATCAACCTGTTAATCTGTTCGGGATTAACTTTTTGCTTAATACCCACACTCATCGTTTTTTGGAATAACCAGGTCACAGAAATATTAGGCTGATAGGGTTGTAATAGTTTTAAGTCTTTTTGAGCTAAGCTGTTGGTTTCTAATGCTTCATTAATGCCTTCCGTTAAGCGTTTGAGATGGCGTACCATTGAGCCAAAACCACCAAAACTCACAGGAGATTGTCCACCACTGCTATCTCCTACTGCAAGAACTCGATCATAAGGTAAATTGAGAGGACTCTTACGATAGGCTGGGAAAAAACCAAAGAGAAATCTTTTAAAATCTAGTGTTTCCAAAGAGATGTCTTGATACTCTGGCAATAACCTCAAATATTCTGACATAAAATATTCCAGGCTAGGACGTTCTTCCTCTGCATCCAGATAGCTAAACATGTAGGTTGTGCGTCCATCTTTAGCAGGAAATGCTTCCCAAAAATATTGGCATTGATTAATAATTGGCGTAAAAGAATAGATCAAATCTCCCGTATCATTCTTTTCATAGCCATCAGCACAGCTACCGACGACAACACATACCGCATCAGGTTTGGCTCCTTGTCTCGCTTGTTTAACAATGGGAGAAAAGTGACCCATCGCATCGATTAATAAGCGAGTTGTTAGTTTTTCATTGCCTGCATTAACTAAAACATGATTGTTATAAATAGTGGCTGAGACAAAGGCTGTCTTTTCGAGTAAGACTCCACCGGCGGCAATAAATTTATTTTTTAAAGTTTCTAATAAATAAACAGGATCAACTCCAATATTGAGGATATCTTTGACCCAAATATCTTGTCCGCCGGAAAAACCAATTCTGGCGGGATTATATTCAGATGCGATCGCATTTTCTAGTTCCGCTTCTGTTAAGATGCCCAATTCGGTAAAAACTGCCAATTCTTGCCGTGAAATATTCCATTCTTGTTGTCTGCCGCGCAATATTCCCCTTTCCAAGACTGCAACTTTCCAGCCTAGTTGTTGAAGAGTAGCCCCTAGTAAAATACCTAAAGTCCCGCCACAGATTACGATATCCAAATCTGGATCTGTGCCTGATTCATCTTGTTGGGTAATGACTTGTGCGATCGCGCTATTTTGTCCAATGGGCTGAGATTTTAAATTAGTCCACAGTTGCTCGACTGTTCGTAATCTTTCTAACGCTTGATCTGATCGAGAGCCTAAAAATGTTTCGGTTAAATTCATGCAAATTCGCTGCGCGATAAATGGGGACTGGGCTTCGCCCTTGAGGGCAGAGGGCAGAGGGAATAATTCTAACTTCTCCCTTCGGTATTGGGATACAAGCCTTAATTTCGAGGCTTTTTTATGATTTATTGTAGCGATTCTTTCCCAGTCTTTCTCGTGCTTTCTCGTTTAATAGAATATTAGACAAAAAAGAAAAAGGTTCCGGGAGTCTTTCCGTGTTTCGACCCCAAAACCTTCTTCTATTGAACTTACTCCTCACACACAATCATTACTATAAGGAATCTTTCAAATATGTGCAGAACTATTGTGACAGTTTGCAAATTGTCCTATAGAAAAATACCAGCAAATATTATTTAACGAGTATTTTACGTCTGGTGTGGATTAAAAAATTAGCAGATTATCTTGAAAGCCATAAGCGGTAAGCCATAATCTTTTTTTGTGGTAGCGATTGGAAGAATTCAATTGGTCATAATTGCTGTAAACTCGGAGTTAAAGAAACAATTTAATAATCTATTTTTGTGATGGAGCCTTTCACCATTGCTCAGGAATTAATTGGCAAAATCGATCCTGCTATTCTCGAAGCTGGGACTAAAGGTTTGGCCACTGCGATCGGTAAAGTTGCAGGAGAGGGGGGGGATTAAGCTTTTTGGCGACACTAATAACAAAATACTAGATAAAAGCCGGAGATCGAATCGCGGATGTTATTGCCTGTTAGGGATGAAAAGTAATTCATGAGGCGGGAGCCTGCTATTTCATCTATTTGATAATTACACAAAATTAAATTTTTTAGATTATGAGTAATTCGACTCAAAATACAATTGCCAATTTACTTAAAGCCAAGCGAGAGGAAATTATCGCGATCGCGGCTAAACATGGAGCTTTTAATGTGCGAGTTTTCGGCTCTGTTGCCCGTAATGAAGCTAGTAACGAGAGTGATATTGATTTTTTAGTAGATTACTCCGTTGAAGAAATCAGTCCCTGGTTTCCTGCTGGTTTGATGTTAGACCTCGAAGCATTACTAGGAAGAAAAGTAGATGTTGCCACTGAAGCCGCTTTAAAAGAAAGAATCAGAGAAAGAATTTTGCAAGAGGCAATTTCAATATGAGAGATGATGGAGAACGCTTACAAGATATTTTAGAGGCAATTTCACAAATCGAAAAATATGCAGCTCAAGGAAAAGATAAAATTAATGCTTGTTATTCTATAGCTATTTCGCTAGTAAGACGTAAGCTTAAATACAACACCCAGCTAAAAAGCTTTAAACTTTTTGTCTAAAAAATTTTTAGCTTTTGTCTTCCACTTAGTGACACTAGTTATACCAAATTGCGTTCATAGACGTAAAACTGTACTTAAGTCCCTTTGCGCCATCTCCTTTGCGACTTTGCGACTTTGCGACTTTGCGCGAAATACAAAATTACACTTTAGAACACGACTTAGTATTAGAAAATCATTTTATTTCTGATAATCAGTCAATTCCCCTGTCATCTGCCAACCCTTTTCCGCGGCGACCTCATGCAAAAGTTCGATCCTTTCTGCTGTCAAAGGATGGGTCGAAAAATAGGAAGACAATTTACCCCCCAAATGTTGATCCTTAGCTTGTATCCGCTCAAAAAAATCGAGACTGCCCCCACCATGACCATAAAAACCAACAACTGTTGATAAAGCATAAATATCGGCTGCCGTTTCCTGTTGCCGACTGTAGTGTAAATCTGTCAAAGAGCCGGTAAAAATAACTAGATCCGCATTATCTACACCAAGACCCAATACACTGAAAACTGTCAAAAAGACTAGCGATCGCCCCAACCTCTTGAGGGAATCCCGCGCCACATGATGCCCCAACTCATGGGCAAGCACAAAAGCCAATTCATTTTCCGACTCTGCTTCTTCGAGCAAAGCAGTCGTAACGATAATATGTCCCCCAGGAATCACTGCGGCGTTGGCTTGTTCCTCCTTTTGGATGTGGATCGTTGCCGGAAGAGCATTACTAGCATTTTGGGTTTGCAGAGAGTCTGCCAAATCCTCCAAATATTCTTGTTGTTCTAAATAGGATGTAGAGTCAATATCGGACATTGAAGATATAAGTTGTTGGCCTATTTTCATTTCCGTTTCTGGGGAAATGCGAATTGCTAATTGAGTTGCGATCGCGCCTAACACAACATAAACTAATCCGCTCACAATAACAACTGTTCCCAGTAAATAAGCGAAATTCACCAGAGGGTGAACAGGAGTAACATTAATATCCTCGGGAATTTCCTTCGGGTGATAGACCATGACAACTTGATTAAATCCCGATTTTAGCGAATACCTGTACCATAGGCAGTAATTTCCACGGCAGATAAACCCTTACCGCCATTTTGATTGCCAATCGAAGAAGTCTCTAACCGGACATTCACAACTTGAGTTGCCCCCCAGGCGATCGCCTGTTCCTTCATCCGCAAGATAGCTTCTCGGCGTCCACGATCCAGTAAGCTTTCATAAACCACAACTCGACCACCGATTAAATTGCGCAAAGCAGAAGAAAATATTTTAAAGTAATCAGCAGAAACCACTACACTGCCCAGAAAAAGAGTAGCTTCATTCGCATTGGGGATGGCTTGTTTAGCCCCAAAATTGATCATCGGTATGTGGAGAGTCTGACGTTCTCTTTTTTTGATGTCTTTAAAATGTCGCTTCTCCAGAAAATTACCTGCAAGATAACCTATGGTAAGCAAGCCCAGAAAAATGATGATATCTACCATGATTATTGCACCTTAACTGCTGTTCCATAAGCAAAAAGTTCCGCTGCACCTTGAGTAATAGAAGAAGTGGCAAAACGGACATTAACAACAGCATTAGCCCCCAAATAACCAGCCTGCTGGAGCATTCTTTCTACTGCTTCTTTTCGCGATTCTTGGAGCAGTTCGGTATAGCCTTTCAGCTCTCCTCCCACAATATTCTTGAAGCCAGCCAAAATATCTTTGCCAACATGTTTGGCTCGAATTGTGCTGCCTTGTACTAAACCAAAATGCTGGATGATTTCCTTTCCTGGAACTCCCTCTAAGGTAGTGATAATTATCTTGCTATTCGATGTCATGACTAAATTGATATCCTCTATGATTTTTTTGGCAACTTTAGCAATATAGTTCCCTAAAATAACCAAACAATTCATAGGTCGCTTCGCTCCTGAAGGCAGAAGGCAGAGGGCAGAAGGTTTTGCTTTAAGTAGGTAAATTTGAAATTAGCTATCTTCTTTTCCCCAACGATGCGCGTTCCCTAGGTGATTAAAAATTATCCGAAGGTGTATCCTTTAGGGCACCGGGGTCGCATCGCAATTCCCAAATCCCCTAATCCTCCAAACCCCAAAATATACAATTAATTTTGCCTAGGTACTTAATCAGGTGTATAGCGATTATAAAGCACAGGAGTAAAAAGAGATTTGGCCCATAGCCACCAAAGATGGAAATAGGAATGGGGATTATCGTTAGTAAAATACTCAGGTGCAATTTTTTTAATTTTCGGCAGATGAACCCAGGCTACATTGGTAAAAGTATGATGTTCATCGTGATAACCCGTATTGAAAAAAGGAATATTAGTCCAGTGATAGGTAGAGTAAGTTTTCCCTGAGCTCTCTATATGATGTTCGGCGATCGATTGACCCCTAAAAGTTACGCCCCAATTGCTTACCATCAAGGTGACACTCCAAAATAAATATAAAGAAGCTTGAGGGCTGAATAAATACCAGGCGAGAACATATAGAGACAAACTAGTAAATATCAAAAATAAATGCAAAACCTTAGATCTATAAGCTGATTCGATTTGACGAGGCTCCGCAGGAATTAGTTTTGCGATCGCCAGATCCGTGAGCGCAACCCCTCCAGGAAATAAATGAATAATTGCTTCGGCTAGGCGCAAAAAGGGATGTTCTGCGCGAAACTGCGATTGTTTTTTATCCCACCATTCATAATCCTGTTGATATTCATTGAGATAGCGATGATGGGATTTCCCATGAATACCCACATAGGTTAACGATTCGCCAAAGGACAGTGAACCCAACTCAATCAAAAATAAAGTCAACGCAAACCCAAATTTCCCTTTTAAGACCAGATTATGAGCTGCTTCATGAACAAATACCGATAGGGAATGAAGAATAAACTGCCCGATACATAGAGCAATCAACCCAATCATCCACCAAGATAAGTCTTTTACCAGCCAAGCTATGTACCAGTTAAGAGCAGCCAAAGCGATGATCGGAATAACAGATAGGGGATAGTTACCAAAATACTGTTTGATCTCAGGATAGTCGTGGAGAATGTGCTTACTACGGACAATGTGCCACTGGCGATCGCTTGACATAAATTTTCCTTAATTTCAGATTATTGTAAAAACTTCCCCATATAATCCTAAGACATTCTCCAATAGCCTCACTTCCTCATCCTTTATCCTTCATCCTTTATCCTTCATCCTTCATCCCTCATTCCCCCTCTATCTGCTAAACTTGCAGATGTTTTATTAATATGTTGTATTGTTGTCTCCCTATTGTTTAATGAAAAAGATCCAGTTAACAATTTTCGATGAAACTTTGCGAGATGGAGAACAACAAGTTGGCATTTTTTTCGATACAGAAATCAAACAGACCCTAGCTCATCTCATTGCCGAGACGGGGATTCCTCATTTGGCATTGATGCCTGCTATTCATCATACAGAAGCCGAACTAGTTAAAAGTTTAATTACTCAGGGTTTCGCAAAAAAAATAGTCGCATCAACCATGATGGAAAAACACTATATAGATGAATCACAAGCATGCGGCGCCACAACAGTTATTCTATTTAATGCAGTTAGCGATCGTCTTTTATGGCTGCGCGATCCAGAATTTCGCGAGCAAACCCGAGAGAAACAGACCCATCCCCAAGCCATTGCTCAAGTCCGCCAGAGAATGCTGGATAAGGTTGTAGCCCATTTAAAATATGCCAAGGCTCAGGGTTTAAAAATTTGCTTTGCCGCAGAAGATGCCAGTCGTGCCGATAGTGATTTCCTGGTCGAATGTATCATCAAATTCCAACCCTATATTGAGAATTTTTTGCTCTGCGATACAGTTGGAATTCTGACTCCCGAACATACCAAATTTTGGCTGCGCAATATTTTAGAATTGACAGCTCATAAAATTCCTTTGGCTGTACATTTTCATAACGATCACGGTTTGGCTTTAGAAAATACCATCCAGGCTGTTTTAGCTGGTGCAACAGGGATTTCTGGAACTTTTGGCGGAATCGGAGAAAGAGCTGGCAATGTTGCGATCGAACAAGTGCTTAATGGCCTGAAATTGCGTTATGGTTGGCAGGTCGAAGGGATTAACTACGACGCACTTGCTGAGGTTGTCAGTTATTTAAATAATCAAGGTTTTAGAGCTAATACTCCCTACTGTTCCGAAGTTTTGCGCTGTGAAACCGGGATTCATGTAGATTCTTTGTTGCGTGATCGCGACACCTATTATCTATTTCCCCATGGCGAACCTGAAGTTTGGTTTGGTAAATTTAGCGGAGCTAGCAATTTTCAGTATTTATTTGAAAACAAATTACAAAGATCTTTGCCCAAAAAAAAATATCAAGAATTTAGAGAAATCATCAAAGATCTCTCAATTAAGCATAAACGCTCTTTTTCTGGCGATGAAGTTTTAAATTTATTAGTAGCCCACCAAGTTAATTATGACAGATAAATATTCTCCCTAATTCCCTAATTTCCTAACTCCCTATTTCTCCATGCTTATCTAACTCTCGAAATCTTAGAATTATGCTCTTTTAAGCATTTACACAAAAATAGAGACGCCCTCTCAAAAGAAAAACGTCTCTAAAGATAATAATAAATTTAATTTAGTAAAGCTCTTCTTCTTGATGAGTCTTGATAGTGCAATCAGAAGTTGGATAAGCTACACAAGTAAGAACGTAACCAGCCTCGATTTGATCATCATCAAGGAAAGATTGATCAGACTGGTCTACAGTACCAGCAGTGATTTTACCAGCACAAGTTGAGCAAGCACCAGCACGACAAGAGTAGGGAAGATCGTAACCTTGCTCTTCAGCAACGTCAAGAATATATTCATCGTCAGGTACGGTAAGAGTCTGAGTACCATCTGGAGTTTCTAAAGTTACTGTATAATCAGCCATGTGTTAATCCTCTTGTATTAAGTGAAACAGCAGTCATTTTTCCTAGAAGTGATATCTATTATCCTGATTCCGGAGAATAAATCGTAACTTCAGCGGATTTAATGCTCACTCTCGATACTACGCGAAAAAGATCAGAAGAATCATCAGCATTAGTAATGAGATTCTTAATTTAACTTTACATAAGTCTAGCTTATGTAAATCCGATGGGTAAGGGCTCTGGTAATTTGAATCCATAGATTGAGTTGCAACAAAGACATAACAATTGTTTACTAAGATCTATGGTCTGGTAATTTATCTTTTATTTCCCTGATAAATAACTATAACTAATAGTTATATATAAAATTAATTAATCAGTAATTAACACTCAAACATGAAATCTCTGAAAGTCGGCATCGTTGGGACTGGATACGCGGCAAAAAAAAGAGCAGAAGGGATACTCGCAGACAAAAGAGCAGAATTAGTTTACGTTACGGGGAATAGCCCCGAGAAAATTCAAGATTTTTGTCAGAATTTTCCGATTACAGGTCTAGATTCTTGGCAACAATTGGTTAATAAAGAAGAATTGGACTTGATTTTTGTCTGTACGATTAACCGAGATCATGGCGCGATCGCCCTTGCGGCCTTAGAGGCTTCCAAGCATGTGGTCGTAGAGTATCCTCTCGCCCTCGATTTTTCAGTAGCAGCCGCCATAATTTCTTTAGCTGCGAGTAAAAACAAATTAATTCATGTTGAACATATTGAGTTAATCGGTGGCTTGCATCAGGCGATGAAACAGAATTTGCCCGATATTGGCAATGTTTTTGCGGCCCGCTACATTACGATCGCTCCGCAACGGGAAGTTCGTCCCAGTTGGAAATATCATCGAGAAATGTTTGGCTTTCCCCTAGCTGCGGCATTGTCTCGCATTCACCGTTTAACAGATTTATTTGGCGAGCTGGACACCGTAACTTGTCATAATCGTTATTGGGATGTGCCAAATACCAATTATTTTAGATCTTGTCTTTGCAACGCTCAATTGCTTTTTGCTAGCGGCATTATTGCTGATGTAACCTATGGCAAAGGAGATATTTTTTGGCATGGCCATCGCACCTTTGAGATTCATGGTGATCAAGGCAGTTTAATCTTTGAAGGACAAAAAGGGAAGTTGATTAGAGACCAAGAAATCATTGAGATTCCTGTTGTGAGTCGTCGTGGATTATTTGCTAAGGATACGACAATGGTTTTGGATTATTTAACCGCCAATAAACCTTTGTATGTCAAGGCTGAAGCCAGTCTCTACGCTTTGAAAGTCGCTGAGCTTGCTCGCCAAGCTTCAAAAACTGGTCAGGTAGTGCAGTGCAATTAAGTTAGATTACAATCGGTAAAAAGTTAAAGCTGTATTACCATAACTTTTCTGCTTATAAATTTCTAAACCCTCAACCTCGATAGCTTGCCAACGATGAGGATTATGTTCTACAGCCATTTCTCCTTCTGGAGATAGTAATTCTAAATTCGCGATCGCATTTATTATAGGCTCATAGAGATCACTATCATAGGGAGGATCAAAATAAATTAAGTTAAACTTTTGATTTTTGAGCACATTGAGTTTGGCAATAGCATCCCCACGAATCACCCGAAATTTCTGAGCCTCAGTTGCCACTTTTTGCCAATTTTGCTTGATAATACTGCATGCCCTAAGATTACTTTCAATTCCCACCACCTTAATCGCCCCACGACATAAAGCCTCTGCACCCATAGAGCCATTTCCCGCACAAATATCTAACCAATAACAATCAGCAATTTGGCCCTGCCAAATATTAAATAAAGCTTCTCGCACTCTTGATGATGTCGGACGAGTGCTTTGTCCTGGTAAGGTTTTTAATTGTCGATTGCCGTATATTCTCAAGACTTAATTATTAAAAGATTTGATGGGGAAATAGGAAGTTAGGATAGGCGCGGCTATCTCATATAATATTCTTCAGTTCTTAACGTTCAAAACTATCTATGGTAAATTCTACATCACAATCTAGTTATAATTCTTGTCCTCTAACTCACGAGGAGGCTGATATCTTACTTCGCAAAGTTAATCCTCAAGTTGCAAGCAATAGTTTTGACTCTAGCGACACAGCAACCATTCAAAAAATGATCGAAGGTTTGGGCGATACGAGAGGCATGACCCGGCTGGGTTTTGCTGAAGCTTTAGGCAAAGTTGGCACACCAGCAGTTTCTTTTCTGATGGATGCTCTGCAAAATCATCCTAATGTAGTGGTGCAACGAGCAGCGGCGAAAACCCTCAATCTTATTGGCGATACTAATACAGTTCCTGTTCTGATCAACTCATTTTTAACCGATGAAGATCAAGTGGTGAGAAACTCTTGCATTGGTGCCCTAGCTGGTATTGGTGAAACTTCGGTTCCTCCTTTATTAGAAGTGTTGGCCAATCCAGAAAGTGATGAAACAATTAAAGGTCATGCGGCTTGGGCATTGTCATTTATCGGGGCGAAAGGCAAAGAGAAATTGTATGAGGCTGTGAACTCGCAGATTCCGGAAGTAAGATCGGCAGTCATTGCTGCGATCGCAAAAATTGTTGAAGAATATCCCGAGGAACGAGGCTTTCAGTCTATTCTCCAGGCTCTTCAAGACCCGTCACAAAATGTTCGCAGTGAAGCAGCTGCTGTTTTGGGCAACCTCAAGTATCAACCTGCTATTCCTGATTTAGTTGCCTTGCTCAGTAGTTCCGCAGCGGAAAACCGCAAAATGGCAGCTCTATCATTAATGAAAATAGGCGATCGCACCTCTTTAGAACCTCTGCAAACTGCTCTGAATCAGGAAAAAGAGCCTCATATCGAGAAGATTCTCCAACTAGCAATTTCCCAACTGGAAATGCAAACAGATGATGATTGGTGAGGACTGATGTGAGGGTTGAGATTCAAAACTATTTATTTAATCTTTCTTCTTCCATTGATGCATATTTCATAACCATATCGAATCGAGACAAAGCACTAATTGCCGATTCCTTAATATAAGGATCTACTGATTCATCATTAGATAATTTATTTAATACTTCAGGCACTCGCTGATCATTAATTCCACTTAAAGCATTTATAATAGCAACTGCCACTGCTAAATTGTCTGTTGATTCTAGGGCAGTGATTAAAGCATCTGAAGCAGGAAGTCCTACTGCCCCCAAAGCCATTACAGAAGAAATATGAACAACAGGATCAGGATCTTTCATTCCAGACTCTAAAGCATCAATTCCTTCTTGAGGAAAATCCACATCTCTGTGATTGACTGCTACTTGGGCTAATCCTTTGGCGCAACTCGCCCGAATTGTCGCATTTTTACCATTTAGTAAAGAGTCCACCAAAGATGGAACCGAGTCAACGCCAATCAAACCTAGAGTTTTGACAGAAGCTCGGCGATATATCATATCTTCCTGTTCGAGATTAGCCATCAAACGAGGAATAGTATCGGCATTACGCCGCATGACAATTTCTGTCCTTGCTCTTTGTCGCAAATTAGGATTAGGGTTTTTAAGCTGCTCAAATAAAGAATCTAATGTCATAATTGTTATGGTTTGATAACTATATTAGTTTTAATCCAAAATATATAAAATAATTGACAATATATATAAATATTTGTTGACACAAAATAGCGAAAGCCCTTGTACTGAAACTTAAACTTATTCGAGTCCAAGCAACAGGCCAAGAGCTTTCATTAACTCATAGAAGTGATTGCCAATAAATAAATTAAGGCAAATCAAATTCTCCTAAAACTAGGAAAGAGAGTTGATGACATAGTCAAGAAGAGCATTGTACTCAAGTAGAGCTTGAGCAGACATGTCACGAGGTGCACAACCACGGTTACGAGCATAGCTAAGAGCTTCTACATAAGGAGCAGTGGGAAGACCTAATGCACGGTATACTTCACGCTGTCCAGCAATTCCCCATTCGTCAAGAGGACCAGTTCCACCAACTACCAAAGAATAGTTGATTAAACGTAGATAGTGTTTAACATCACGAAGACATTTGTCTTTGAAAGTTTGAGTGGAGTTAGCTTGTCCAGCATCGTTCAAGTAGGAATATTTTTTGATGCAAGCGTTATAAGCTTCTTGAGCTACATTGTCGATGTTGCCAGC
>NZ_ALVZ01000162.1 GCF_000332055.1 Xenococcus sp. PCC 7305
ATTAGTTCCGCTTATTGATAGCATAAATATTGATTTGTCAAATTATCTTTACATTTCTTAAAATTATTGTTACATTAGTTTACATAAAGAAAAAACTAATAAATAACAGAATATAAACCATGCAAACTATACAACTTGATAACGGAGCTCTTAATAACTACGCTGCTGAGCCCAAAATGTATCTAGCTGACTATCCCGCAGTTTATGAGCAACGCCGCTATTTATCTCAAGGCGCGATCGCTGCACTAATTGTTGCCGCTACAATCTTGATTTCCTTTGCTGTGAGCTAGATGCTTGACTAGCCAATTAGACAACATTACTTAAATAACTTTATATCGAGGTATAGGAGATAATAATGTTTGCACCTTTAGTAGTTTTGGTTCGTAGTAGTCTAGGTAAAACTAAGTTTAATAAGCTTCGTGGTAAGGCGATCGCCCTTCATTCTAAAGTCATTACCAATGTTTGCAATCGCATAGGCATCGAAAGAACGACTAGGCAAAACTTTATTAGAACTGCCCGCGACAACGGCAAAAGGTTAGGTCTACTCGCTTAAAATATTTTTCTTTTTCTCCTCTCTTAAAATGGATTTCTCCTACTCGACCTTGGTGTGAGCGCACCGAGGTTGTTTTGTTTTTTTTGGGGGGGATAGGGCGATCGCTTGGTTCAATCCTCAAAATACATCCCAAAAAGATGACTAAGAAATATAAACTTCAATAATTAAATAGTTGATCTTGTAATAATCTTTAGGAAGTGAAAGCCTAAGCCTAATTTGTCTTAAGCAATCTCAAAAGTTTCGATTTTTTCCGTCAAATAAGCCAAATAAATTCTTCTTTTAGTTAAGCGATAAAACATAGTGGTAAAAGGAAAATGAAAAAGTTCGTCGCTATTTTTTGCATAATTTTAACAGTTTTTATTTATATTGCTCCGTTACCTGCACTAGCTATTGATGTGCAGGTTGGTCAGCAAGTTAGATTAAAAGCAAGGAACGATTTAGGAGTGCCTTTACATGAACAATCTTTTTCCAGTTTGTTTGACCGAGTTGCGGATGGAACGGTAGCTGAAGTTCTGGATACAGCCAATGATAAAACTTGGTTAAATATTAAGACTCCTGATAATAAGATTGGATGGATTGTTGAGCGTTATGTTGCTCAAGTCTTAGAGGGCTCACCAGTTCTCAATCCTCCTCCTGTTCTTCCTGGCGATGGTGGTAATGTCGCAGGCGATATTCCAACTAGAGTCTGGACTTCAGCGAATGCTTGTGATGCAGTAGTTAAAGGTGATGAGTTATTACCTCGCTCTGATAGTAATACCCTGCGCTTAGCTAGTTGGAATATTCGTTGGTTCCCTGATGGTGTGCCAGGTTCTAATCCCAATTCTAATAATCTTAAAACCAATTTAGATTGGTTGTCTTGTACGATTGCTTGGATGGATATTGATGCGCTAGCAATACAAGAGATTAAAACTACTAATAATGCTGAAAATGCTTGGGATAAAGTTACCCAAAAGTTAAACGAATATACTGGCGATGATTGGGGTGTTATTCTCAACAGTTGTGGTAGTTCGACTAGTCAACATGTAGGATTTTTGTACAATAAAGATAAGCTCAAAGCCAGTGGTAATAAGGAAGTTTGGCAATATAACGGAAGAGCTGATAATGCCAATAATGCTTGTAAAGACAATCTTCGTCCCGGCTATTTAGCTTATTTTGAAGCTGAGAATGGATTTGATTTTTATGCTGTTTCCGTTCACTCAGACTCCGGTCGAGAAAATAAGGACTTAACTACTCGTCAAACTGCTGTCGAAAGAATAGATGATGTAACGTCTGGATTAGCAGATATCGATAAAGATATCGTTATTTTAGGTGATTTTAATACGATGGGAATTGATGGTGGGATATCGGCAAAACAAGAAATCAAAGAACTAAAAGATAAAGTGGCAAATGAAACTCCTGGCTTTAACTTATTATCAGTGCAGCCAAGTTGTACTCATTATTTCAGGAAGAACCCCGGTTTATTAGATCATATTTTGGTTTCCCAAGACACGTCGGAATTGATAACTAGTAGTGCCTCGGTACAAGGATACTGCGCTATAAATCGCTGTAATTCTATCAGTGGTGCTCTTCCTCAAGCGGCTATTTCTCTGTCAGATCATTGTCCTATCCTGGTTGATTTTAATAACTTAGATCTCGATTAAATTGAGAATATTTCCCGTAATGCAGTTTTTGTAGTTTCATCCTAAAAAAGATGGATGCGATTAAATAAAGAGGAAAATTAAAGTTGAAGAGAAAGAGGAATTAATAATATGGCCATTGCCGAGTGGTTTTGGAGCGGGGGAATAACAGATTCAACCGTTACGATTAAAGCCAAAATAAGTGAGCCGACTCAAGATGTACAGATAATTTATAGTCCTGATGTCAGCTTAGAAACTGGTGTTCAAAAAACACCAATTACGGAAGCGCGAGAAGAAGCTGGAAATATTGTCAGTTTTACTCTAGATGAGCTGCAAGCTGATACTAATTATTATTATCGAGTAGTAGTAGATGAACATCTTTCGGCAGATAAAGGACGCTTTAAAACTGTTCAAGTAAATAAGCCTTATACGTTTAGTGTTGGTTGTAGTGGATGTGCTAGAGGTAGTCTCTTGGATGAAATCATTGCTCCTGAAAAAGCAAGAGTAAGTAATAACAAAATTTTTGATATTATCCGTAATCAAACCAATCCAACACTTACTTTTTTTATCCATCTAGGCGATCTTCACTACCGTGATATCGATGATGGTGATATCAAGAAATATCGTAAAGCTTACCAAGATGTTTTTGCACAGAAACGACAATGTAAGCTCTATCAAAATTTGCCCATTGCATATGTTTGGGATGATCATGATTTTACTGGCAATAATTCCGATGGTAGAAATCCTGGTAAATATGCTGCTAGCAGAGCTTATCGCGAAGCAGTTCCTCATTATCCATTAATTGAATCTCTTGATGAAGAAGCTAAACTCGGTGGTATTTATCAATCGTTTATAATTGGCAGAGTTCGTTTTATCATCACTGATGGTCGTTTTCATCGCAAAATAGAGACAGTAACTGACTCCGACACTGGGGAACAAGCAGTGAGCATGTTGGGAACCAGACAAAGAGAATGGTTGTTGCAACAATTAAAAGAAGGCCATGATCTACAAGGCTGTACAGTATGGATCAACTCAATGCCTTGGATTGATAAGGCGAAAGATGATGAAGACACCTGGGGAGGATTTGCTTCGGAGCGTAAAATCATTGCCGATTTTATCAAGGAACATACGATTAATAAACTGGTAATGGTTTCAGGTGATGCTCATATGTTGGCTTTAGACGATGGACAAAATAATAGTTTTGCCAGTGGAGGAGGAGGAGAATTTCCTGTAATTCAAGCAGCTTCACTTGCTAGTTTTGGCTCAGAAAAAGGTGGCCCTTACCAATTTGGTCCCTTTCCCGGTGATGAACAGTGGGGAATTTTAACTTTTACTGATAGTGGGAATCAGATTTCCTTAAATGTTCAATTGAAGGAAGAAAGGAATGAAGTTAAAATTGAAAAAACTTTTTTATTTTCATAGAA
Organism: Xenococcus sp. PCC 7305; assembly: GCF_000332055.1. Lineage (GTDB taxonomy): Bacteria > Cyanobacteriota > Cyanobacteriia > Cyanobacteriales > Xenococcaceae > Xenococcus. Next base: position 3,594 of record NZ_ALVZ01000162.1, read on the forward strand.
TTTACTAAGCATTTCTAATGGACTTTCTTACCCATAGCTTCCCTTGAATCTCCCACTCAAGTAATTTTTTCTTGAGAGCCGCGGGGGGCTGTTTTTTCTTCACCCTACAATCACGAATAACGATACTACTTACTCCCAAGAGTTGACCTAACTCGCGATCGCTTAATCCAGACTCGGGCGCTTCAGAAGAAGATTCCGACTCAATCAACTTTTCTAATTGTGACAACAAAGATGCCAATTTTTTTCTCTTTTTCGGATCTTGCCAGAGTTGTTTAGATTTATTTACTTGTTTATAAGTGGTGGCCAAACGAGTCTTTAATTGCTCCTGTTGTTTGGCTGGCTTTAACTCTGTAATTAGTTCACGAATCTGACTTAATGACCAGGAATTAGCGATCGCGTTTTCGAGTAATTCGGTTCTGGCAGTTTCATCCTTAACAGTAGTGATCGCCTTAGCCTTGGTATAAGCAATCTTGCCTTGACGCAGAGCTTCCAGAATATCCTCTGGGAGATTTAGAAGAGGTAAACGATTACAAGTAAAGGAATACCAATTTTGCCCCAAGCTCTCAAATACTGATTGGATAGTCTTTTCAGATTCCGAGTCACAGTTAGGGATAACGTTATCCCTAACTTCAGATCCTGCTGCTTTATTTTTCTCGATCGCATTCTTCATTTGATAAAGTAACTGCCGAGGAGACTCTTGGCGATCATCGAGATGCAGAGTCAATAGTCGTAAAACGCCTTCAGTTTCTTCCACAGGATTTAAATCATCTCTTTGCAGATTTTCGATCAAAGCTAGTTGAAGAGCCTGCTTATCATTAAGTTCTTTAATAATTACAGGAACTTCTTTCAATGATGCTGCCGTAGCTGCTCGAAAACGTCTTTCTCCAGCAACTAATTCATAATTTTTATCCTTTAGCGGACGGACTAACAAGGGTTCTAAAATCCCATGTTCCTTAACTGATATGGTGAGCTGTTCTAGTTTGTCAGGGTCAAAATAACATCGAGGTTGTTGTTGGGAAATAATAATTTTTTCTAGCGGCAAAGTTGGCGTAACTGCACTTTTAACTTCTACTTGATCTTGATCTGTGAACAGAGCGACATTTTTTAGTTTAGTTCTTGAAGATGGTGGTTCAGTACGTTTTCTCGGACTCATTATAATTCCTCCATCGCGATCGCTAATTGGTCAAACAATTCTAGTGTCGGTTTATGTTTATTGGGGCATAAAGCCAATGGTCTGCCAAATTCAGCAGCTTCGGCTACCGCAGTGGCCCTCGGCATGGGAGGAAAAATAGTTGCTACTTCACCTAGTTGTTCAGAGATTGATTCAAGGGTTCGATTATCTAAAGAATTACTAGTTTGATACATAGTGGGCAGAAATCCAGCTATTTTTAGTTGGGGATTGAGTCGTTTACGAATTCTCGCCAAAGTTTTTAGTAGAGAATCAGTACCTTTTAAAGCTTTGAATTGACATTGGATTGGCACAATAACATGGGTAGCCGCGACTAAACTAATGTGGCTCAAAATACCTAAAGAGGGTGGACAATCAATCAAAATAAAATCATACTTATCTCGAACAGGTTCTAAAACTTGAGCGAGACGTAATTCTCTCAGTTCAGCAAAGATTAACTCTTGTTCTGCATTGGCTAGCTCGATATTCGCTGGCAGTAAATCCATGCTGTGGAGATTTTTGTGAATGGGAAGGGGCTTTTCTTCCTCATCTTTAGGTAATAAAGCATCATAAATAGTAGTCTCTAAATCTGACGGTTCTAATCCCATAAAGCTTGTCAGAGATGATTGAGGGTCGATATCCACTAACAAAACACGATGCTGGCGTAGTGACAAATGATAGCCGAGGTTTTGAGTAGTAGTGCTCTTCGCTACACCTCCTGCTTGATTGAACAGGACTATAATTTTGCTCATTTATCACGGGAAGATTTTGATCCTCTCTAGGATAATCGCAACAAGCACTACAAATAGGTTTTATTTTGGCAAAAATTAATGATATCGGCGAAATGCGGCTAAATCCACACCAAGTAACTGATGAGTCTATCAGGTTTAATGCCAAAGTATGAATCATAAATTATCTAGTAATACTCAATCTTTCATGATTAATTCAACTTTTACCGCTGAGTTCTTGCTAAGTGATGATTGAGAAAAAAGGCGATCGCATTACTAATAAATCAATCAGACTAAACGTAGAAGAAGAAAATTTTACCACCTATTCTGAGGTAGTGTCGGAATTCCGATCAAGGTCACAGACTTTTTTTTATAACCGTTTCAGAATATGTACTATGAAAAAAATTTTTTTATGACATGACTAATCAGAATTCCGACTCTAACAACTCAATTCGACCTGAAGCCCTGCAAAGTGAATTATCAATAGGACGCGACACCTATTACTCTGACTTAAAGCATTTGAAAATCAAGGCAGACAAGGACACAGAGGGCAAAGCTTACTTAACTTTTGAGCAGGCAGAGCAAGTTAGGGCTTTACGTTCTTATGTTAGTGAAACTGGATCTAGAAAAGGATTTGTTTACGAAAAGGTAGAGCATGAAACTAATATTGTTAGTTCAATTATTAAAGCTGAAGAACAAACTATTGAAACTAGTGATAGTAGCGCTACAAATACGATTGTTCATTCAGAAGAAGATATCTATATAAGCGAAACTAGCCCCACAGATAATATCAATCCCGATAATTTAATTCGCACCGCCCAGGAATTAGCAGCTCGTAACATCGCCATTCCTTCACTCATTGCTGTGGAACTATCTAATAGCATTAGATTTGATGATCTTCCTGCTGACCTTCAAGAGAAAGTTAGAATCGCTCAGGATGCGGCTAATCCAAAAAAGCACCAACCCAAACTCATCGCTCAAACCTTACTCAAACAATTGAGGATGCAGAAAATCTGTTAGCGCCCATTAAACAGGGCAAGAAATTCATCAAAGTCTGTGAAGCTGTCAGAGCTGGCAATTCAGTAATCGTTCTGGGTGAAGCGGGAACGGGTAAGGGGATGTTTGCCAAGGCTTTGTTTAGTGAGATGTTGAGCGAATATAATTGCGCCATTGCCACGTACAAAGGCAGTTTGAAGAAATTCTTTCAGGCGATCGCATTTAATCTCCAAATTCCAACTGAAGATGGCAATGATAAGCCCCTTACTGTTGATGCGCTCAAGGATGAGATTTTAGAGAACTCTGGTGAAGATACCCTCTTAATTCTTCCTGAAGCTAAAAGACTCACAACTTCTATCAGATATTGGTTAGAGGATATGATGAGTGCTGGTGTAACTGTCGTCTGTTTGGCTGTTGTGAATCCTAAGAAAGAGATATTTCTCGAAATGCTGGAGATTGAACTGGATTTACCTTCAAACGCTCATATTCGCTCAATTATGGAAGCTGAAGCAGAGCGCCAAGGGCTAAATCTGACTAAATCTCAACTGGCAGAACTCCAACCATTGGCGGGAAGGAATCCGCTGTTGGCTCGCAAGGTGATTAGGAATGAGAAGTTAGGTATTAAACAAACTAGTCAACACACTCAATATCTTAATATCATGCCAATCTTTTTTGCTGTGATGGTCTTTTTCACAGTGCTTAGATTTGTGGGCATGGGTACGAGGAACAAACCCCTCTATATCTTTGGTGGCGTAGCTGTAGCTGGATTAATGGCAGCGAAGCAGTTAGGTTCGATAAAGGGTGCTCAGAAGAGATTAGGGCAGTAGTGAAGGCGATCTTTTGATCTTAGTAAGTATGAAAAATTTTATCTTTGTAACTTGACAAAATGACTAATGTATGGTTAGCAAAGCATGGTATCATGATAACAGAAAAATAAGCTCAAATGCTTGCTCCAACAAGCACTGAGCTTTTTGTGTAATTAATTAAACCTTTACTTAAATAAGGAAAAATTAAATAATGATTGACCAGATGATTGAAATTGTTCAGCACAGTCCTTGGTCAATAACTGTCCCTGTTGCCATTCTACTAAGCATTGGCATGGGGCTGTTAGCGATCGCCTTTTCAGAAACTGAATTTGAATTTAAATGGGATAAATTGAAGTTCAAGTTCAGAACGAAAAAGTAAAAATCATATGAGTAACTAAGGTGGGGCAACTCACCTTTTTTTATCTTTCATGGTTAATGCGGCTCTGGCTTTGCGACGACCTTTGTTGATTGCAGGAAATCCAGGGACGGGAAAATCTTCCCTTGCCTATACAATCGCTGATGAATTACGCTTGGGAAATGTCTTAAAATGGGCAATCTACCACTCGGACTACTCTCAAAGATGGATTGTACATCTATGATGCGATCGCCAGTCTGCAAGATGCCCAGACAACTTGACTTGAACTGCTTGGCAGTGACCCCAATAACTGACGATCGCACTACCTAAATCCAAACTGGTAATAACTCCACTTGTTACCGCTTATGCTCTCGATTACTCATGCAGCGATCGCAGTATCCGCAGCTTCTCTAACTTTCCAACTTGGCACAGATAACCCTTTGGCTCTCGGTTTAGCGTTATTAGGCTCCCAGCTTCCTGACTTGGATACCACCACTAGCAGCATTGGTCAGATCTGCTTTCCTCTGAGTAATTGGCTTGAGGATAATTTTCCCCACAGAACCATCACTCATTCACTCTTGGCCACAACAGTTTTAGCGGCGATCGCACTTCCCATTGGTTATTATTTCGATCATCTGGTTACTGCTGCGGTGCTTCCCTTTGCCCATGCGATCGCTTGTTTCTCCGATACCTTCACCAAAAAAGGAGTGCAGTTGTTTTATCCTGTCCAGTTTTGGGCGGTAGCTGGGTCGAATCCGAGACGGAGACTTAAAACAGGTGGTAATGCTGAGTATATGGTGTTGGCGATCGCAACTACTATTTTGGTATTTAGTCTCTGGATAAACAATAATGGCGGCATCTTCCAGAACTTGGGACAAAATCTAAGCCTGAGTAGCACGGTTATTGAAACTTACAACGAGAATGCTGAAACAAATCATGTTTATGCAGACATCGAGGGATTTTGGGAGAGCGATCGCAGTAGTGCCGATGGTCGATATTTGATTCTTGGCAATAAGGGCAAGGAGTTTATTGTCACCGATGGTGAAGGTATTTACAAAACTGGTGCTCAGATTATCACGAGTAAAGTGCAGACAGTAATTGGTGATGAGTCGGAAAATATTCTCGAAACTCTCAGCTTTGATGATGAACAGGCGATGGATGAATTGAATTCTCTTAAAAATAAATATCCAGAAAATCTGATTGTTGTTAGCGGCGAGCTGACAATAGATCTTCCAGATGAGATTGATGAATATGCCAAACCAAATACTATGAAGACATTTGATGTCTCTAGTAATAAGGTGAGTTTTGATAATTGTTTGTTGGATCAGGTGATTGAGGTGCTGGATGGTCAATACGCGATCGGTTCTGTTGAGGTGATGGTTGTTGGTCCTGTGCCAGAAATTTAATTTTGGAACATATCGGACGTTTCAGTTATTTAGTTTTAACTTATTCGATCATCCCATGAGTCGTCTAAAAAATTCCATTCAGTATCTTTATTATTGTCTACTTGTGCTCTCTTTGGAAACACCCTCAAATTTGATTTTACTCGCTTATTCTGATCATAATTGATGGCTTGATCAAGAGTTTCTTGAAGCGAATTTGCTAGACGCTTAGATATTTCATTTAAAATAATCTTTCGTTTATTAGATTTAGCAAATCTAAGCTGGTTGTATAACTCTTCAGTAGATTTTTCAGAGTAAATACCACTTAATTTTTCAGAAATTTTTTCATTAACAGTAGATTCTTTTTCACCAGAAAGCCTAATGATTAGCAATCCAACTGCACTAACAATTAATAACCCTTTTATCCCAAAAAGTTTGTAGGATATTACAAGGATAATTAGAAATACTAAAATATTCATTTTAATCAGAATAGATATTTAATAATCGAGTTATTCTATCTGGGGTAAGGGAAACAAGTTTGACTTGTTTTAGGTTTTGGATAGCTGAGTCAAGCGCATTAACATTATTTTTAATAACCTGCATAATTGCAGTTATTTCTAAAATATCTATTTGACTTTCAGCATTATCTCTAATCAAGGTTAGTGTAGGTATTTGTTTTTTTGAGGCACCAATGCTATCCTTCAATTCCTCAATTGAAGATTCATATTTGCTCCATTCTTCTCTAACTATCTGAATTGCCTCGTTTCTTCTATCAATATCTGACAAAACTTGTTGCTTAACGTCTTCATCAATAATTTCTGGCGATTCTGCTCTTGCCTTCAATTGCTGCTGTTTTCTTTCAATTTGACTGAGTTTTTCATTGATATATCTTTGTACTTCTTTTATCCCATCAATCCCCTCAAGCTTTAAAGAATTTAGGTAGCTAATTAAGAAATCGCTTAGTTCATAAACAAGAATAGCATTCGCCAAAACTAGATCCCTTTCTAATCTTGCATTCTGGCTTTTTCGACAATCTTCAATTTTCTCTTGAATACGCTTATTCAATTCTAAAAATAATTCAGTAGCAACTTTTAAAGATTGAAATGATATGTTAATCTTTTTATCTGCTTCTAATAAGTTAGTTGCTTGATTTCGTTCATTATAAGTTAAATGTTCTTTCGCTAAAGCTTCTTCATAAGATTTATACTTAAAGTTTTCTATTTCTAAAGCGCCCCGTTCAATAACAGCTCGAAGTTTATTTTGAAATGCACCTATCTGCTTTTTTATCTCTTGCGGAATCTGTCTGTTCAGAGAAATATTTGAACTTAGAATTTCATAATTACTGACAGGAAATTCATTTCTAAGGGCTAAGATTTGGCTAATGTGACTATCTAAAACTTCTGTCTCAACTACTTCAACCAAAGTTTCTTTAGTATTCTCCTCAACTTCAGTAACTACTTTTTTAAGCTCTTCTTCTATGTTTGCTTGTTGAGATGTTCTCATAGTTAAATCCTTTAAAGATTGATTTGCAAATAATAGTGCCTTATGGTTTCGGGTGTTCGACAGCGATAAAAACACTCACGAAAAAATTAAGCCTTATCTAGCTAGTTTTTACATTGGAGGATTTTGCGCTGGCCATTTCAGTCCATTCTATACAAAATCTCCGTATTATTACGGTCATTTGTTATGGATTCTTGATATTAAAATGCGATTGCTCTTTACTTGTAGAGTGCAAAACGCGACAGCATAATACACTAAATTAAACTAACTCATTTATTTATGATAGTAAGATAGTAGTTATTGAAGGTCAATACGTGAATCGGTTCTGTTGAAGTAAAGGTTATTAATTCTGTGCTAGAAGTTTAATTATGGAACATGAGATAGGATTTAGCGATCGCGCTTTTGGAAGAGCATTATGCAGTGGGGAGTGTGTAGGTTAGGATAGTGCCGTCTTAGGTATTAAATAGATTAAATAGATAGTATAGTATTTTATGAATTCTCTAGTTTTAGAGTTACAGAATGAAGCCTTAGACCCGTCTAGTTCCGTATTAAATTTGCTTCGTAAAGCATCAGTTATTGCATATAAACTTGATGTTCAAGAGTTACAAGAATGGGTTAAATTAGAGCTTAATGGCTACTCACAATCTTCTCAATTACCAGATTATCGTTTTGTCAATGGCGAATTAAAAGCACAAAATCCTTTTCATGGTTTTATTCCCGTCATGTTAGATGATGCAAAAATAAGTGACCTTATATCTAAAAGACCAGTTTTTCAACCAATTAGCGAGCTAGAGCATTTAATTAGTAATGCTAGTCGTAATTTTCTGCATTTAACATTTCCTAAAGAAATGGAATTAGAGATTCAAAAATGGTTGAGAGATCCTTTACCCCTTGTCGTGAGAGTTTCTACTTCACAATTTAACAAGGTAGTTGAGAATACTAGAGACATTATTCTTAATTGGTCTTTGAGATTAGAAAAAGACGGAATTTTAGGAGAAGGAATGACTTTTTCGACAAGAGAAAAAGAGATAGCTCATAATGCGAGCTATCATATAGAACATTTATACAACTACTCGCCGATAGGAAATACAATGTCTGAAACAAATATTGATCAAAGCAATTCTTCAATGGGTATTGGTGTGAATCAAGGAGAAGTTAAAACTGAAAAGTTAGCTGGTACTATCAACGAAGCTCAATCACAAAACTTAGCCCAAGCAGCAGCAGATATCCAGCAACTTTTAGAACAATTATCACAGAAGTACCCTACTGAAACTTTAAGTCAAAAGGCGCTAGTAGCAGAAGAAGCTATCAAAAAAATAGAAAATGATTCCAGCTTCAAGCAACGAGTAATTAGTGCGATTAAAGCTGGAAGTATAGGGGCTTTAGAAAAAGCTATTGATAATCCTATAGGTGCTTTTTTTATTGAAGGCATAAAAGGCTGGAAAGATGTTAACTGATGATCAGAAGTTTCTCCAATAAAGTAATTTCTGAATTGAGATCGTAACCGTGATCGCCAACCAATCCCCTCCCCAATCTCCACAACAATCAATCCTCGCCACTCCTCGAACTTCACCAATCCCTAACAATAAGATGACTTTTAATAATTACTTGATGAAAGTTTTAAATAACTAGTATCTTTTATGTAATATCGAAGTAGCAATAATAGATGTGCCAATACTTTAATTATGAGATGGCTATTCATTCTCACTACTGTCGGAACAATTCTTTTATCCCCCTGCAAAATTACTCAGGCTCAAGAAGCGCAAACCCTTCCCACTGCGCCCATAGAGACCCGTGCAGCGGCCTATCCAAATCGCATCGAAATTACTGTCAAAATCTCAGCCCATGAAGATCTAAAAATTGCCCAAGACATGACGATCGCGAAAGGACAAATAATCAGCGATCGCATTCCTGAAAAGAAACGACTACTCGCTCAAAAGAAACAATTAGAGTTATCACTAAAACGTGTCCTGGCAACATCCATCCAAGCACCTCCCAAGCCTCTACCAGTTCCGACCGTCGCACCACTGCCACCAGTCAATTATTTAGAGCAGGAAGCAGCGATTGAACGAGCCAACATCGAGATCGCCCTTTCTCAAGAAGAAATCACCATCAAAGAACAGGAGATAGAAGAACTCTCCCAAATTCCTGATTTAGATCCCATCATCCTCGAACATGAACAAGAGAAGTTGAAACGGCTTCAGCTCAATCATCAGATAGCCCAAAGTGAATTAGAACTTGCCCGGGGAAAATTAGAAACCGCCAAACAGCAGAGGGAATATCAAGAATATCAATTCTCAGTAACCGCTGCTCGACGGGTAGAGGAGCAGAACCAGGCTAAATCCTTTTATCAACAACAGCTAGCCCAGTACAACGAGAAACTAGCTGATCGAGAAATTCAAATTACTCAATTCAACGAGAAATTAGCCAATGTTCAGAACCAAATCGATAACTTACAGATTGTTTCTCCTTATGCTGGTGAAGTCCGCAGCATCGATTTTTTAGGGCAAGATGCTGAGGGTTTAATTACAGTGAAAATACTTCTTAAGATCTCAATCACCCAGGAATTGCCCAAATGAGCGAGCATATCAGGAGTTCAGCTAATTAGTACATATATACTAAAGTACAAATGTACTATAAAAATATAAGAAATAAAAATATATTTAATTAAATGAAATTGGTAATACTTAAGGAGCACTGCAAATCAAAAATAATGCTAAAATTATAAAAATAAAGTTATTTTAAATCAATATAAAAAAAATACGCATAATAATAATTTTGTCAATATAAACTATAAAAATATATAAGTAAAAATTATGTTTAATTGTCGCTCAATATCGCTTAAGCCCATATGTGGCGGGGGGTCTGGGCTCATCAAAATCAGTCAAACCTTTGTCGGGGTTTTTATCTTGAATTTGATGTTTAAAATGCCTATTGCTGTCTCCAAGCCGATATTACCCTGTATAGATAGCTCTAATGAATGTGTAGAAGAGTTGACTGAAAAGGCGATCGCAAACTCTTTTAAACTAGAAACTCTATCAGCTCGAATCACTCTAATTGATGAACGATTGGCACTGGCAGAAGATCGGATCAAGTACACCAGGAACAAGAAATGGGTCAATTATATTTCCACTAATCCAGTTGATATCATTCAAAATATCTTCGGTGGGGGAAATGTGCAGCGGGATAATATTGCGATCGCATCTCTAGAAATCAGAACGGCAGATTTACTCGCAGCTAAAGCAGAACTGGAGAGACAGAAGGAAGAAGAGAAGGTAGAGATTAGCGATCGCATTCTCAGATTGTTACTTGATTACGAAGCGGCAGAACGCAGACATGAATTGTTAAAGAACCAGTTACAAACTTTAGAGCAGCAGCAGAGAGTTGCCCGAGTTGGATATCGCAATGGAAGGGGTAGTACTTCTCAGATGTTGGGGATGGCGGATAAACGCGATCGCTTAACTGAGAAGATTGTTGAGGCTGAGATTAAGAAGGATGAAGCTGTGAGAGAGCTTGGACAGTTGATTGGTTCAAGTTAATGATTAACCATCTTCTTTTAGGAATAATTTAACTTCCTTTTCACGTCGGTTTACCAAGCCTTGAACTCGACGCTTCGTCTTTACACCGTCAATTATAACTGTTTCCTTAATCCATCTTCTCAGCTCAGAGGGAACAGATTCATAATCACCTTTATTAAGTTTTTTCAAAAGTGTACTCCCTTTAAAGCCTGTCTTTTCCTCTTTAGAACCGATACCTACATTGAAAGCAAATGAGATCAATGCTGCACGTTGACATTTATTCAGTTTCACCTTCACAGATTCATCGACTGCTTCTACAAAACGAGCTAGATCTTGATCGAGCAGTGCCCGAGCCTGTGCCTCTGTGAGACAGGCATTGATAGAAAACTTTTTGTCGTTGATCTTGAAGGTTCCTGTTTTTAGTTCTTCGGGTGTAAACTTGTGTCCCACTCCAATCGTTGGATTTCCGCCCGTGTCCTTGTATTGTTTCAATTCAAGCTTTTCACAGTTAATGAGAAAATTCTGTACAATTGTTTCTCCACCTAAAGTCAGTCCTCCAGAGGTATTTTTACCAGCTTCGTTTAATTCATCGTCCAGTCTCGCTCTCCATTGGTCAAGCTTGGCACGCCAGTCATCTCTTAATTTGGGTGAAGCCTTGGGATTATCTTTGAGAGCTTGATTCAAGTTGGCAATGGCTTGAGTTTTCGTTGCCAAAAGTTCTTTTTCGGTATCTGCAATGGTTTGATCTCGATCATCAGGATATAAAAAGAGCAGATCATTGGTAAAAGCGAATATGCCATTTGGAAATTCGTCTAAAGCTACAATATCGTCATCATCAGGGTTTGTAGGTTGAGGACTTCCAAGGCTACACCTTAAAACATCAGTATCGAATCTAGAGTAATCAATGGCATTCACTCCAGAATTGATAACGAGGCAAAATTGCTCGTCTACTTTCTGGCGCTCGAAAGCAAAATATTCTTCCTCTTCTGGCACGAACGAAACGTAGCCAGGAATACCTTTCCAGACACCTTCTTTAGTTTCTTTGAGTTTTTTGATCAGCCAGCCATATTTACGCTCAAGAAGATCATCCAGTAAAACGCGGTCAATTTTATCTTCCGCTTTGGCTTTTTCGGCTTTGATGGCTTTATCCAATTCGGCAATCGCTTCGTTCTTGTTATCGAACTTCTTTCTTCTATTCTTGATGATCTGACCAATCTTGGTTGCGTCAAAAGCTTTGTTTAAGACTTCTGCAAAGCGCTTATCAACTACGCCATCGTTAAAAGGTGCATCACCTTCCTTTTTTAGTTGTTTTTGAGCGGTCTGCACGGCTTTTTTGGTGTCGTCACCAAACTTTCCATCAACACCATCTTTACCGATGTCAATGCCGAGCGCTTTTAGCTCCCTTTGTAAGGTTTTTACCTCTTCATCTACCGGCGCAGGTTTAACTCGCTTGAGGTCTTTTGTTATTTGCATAGTAATACGTAATTTTCTACTAAATAGTTCGCGATCGCTAATTGCTCTGCTAGCAGCGATCACACTTTCCAGTAAAATTAATAACTAAGAAGTTGCAATCGCTATTTATCATCTTTTCAGGAATAGCAATTCTCAAACGCTGTATTTTTTTGTTGATTTCTAATTAGGTCTTAGATCTTGAAATATGCAATATAATACAATTGGCGATCGCCCTCTTCCCCTGCCATAATATTAGTTTATTCGGTTAATTAAATCAATGAATAAACTAATAAACCAAGCAATATTTATCATCGCTATTATCTTAATATTTAGCAATTTTCTACTTAAACCAAAAGAAACAACTACAGATAAAAAACTAGAGATTAATAACATCGATATTAGTAATAATAATCCTAGTGAAGCTAACAAGAAAAACTTAAATAATCTCTTAATAGTTAAAGAAGAATATTTCCTATCTTATAATTGCTCCAAAGGAATTGCTAACTGGGTAGGCTGGCGTACCAGTGAATCAGATTTAGGAGATTTATCGCGCTCTGATGACTTTCGAGAAGATAATTCGTTGCCTAAAAAATGTTATCAAGTTGATGAGAAAGATTATAGAGGAAGTGGATATGATAGAGGTCATCTGATGCCATCAGGAGACAGAACCAAATCTAAACAGGCTAATAGTTCCAGCTTTTTAATGATAAACATGATACCGCAGCATAAAGCTAATAATCGAGAGGTCTGGCGGGAGCTAGAACAGCACAGTAGGCAACTAATTGAAGAAGGATTAACGTTACATTCCTTTGCTGGGGGAATTGGTCAAATAAAAACAATTAGTGATGGCAAAATTACTGTTCCTGAGTATGTTTGGAAAGTAGTTTTAATTGAGAATAAAATAAGTGGAGAAGTAGACGCGATCGCGGTAATTATGCCGAACAATGAATCAGTAAGAAAAACTGATTGGACAGATTATCTTACGACTGTTGATAAAGTGGAAGAAGTGACAGGTTATGATTTCTTTTCTTACTTAATTGATGATGTTGAATCGGAAATTGAAAGTAAAGTTTATCAGTAATAGTTGGCGATCACGATATATTAAAAATAAAAACATAAATCATATGAGCCAAACTTTATTTAGAACGCTGTTTGATAAAGATAGAAAACCCAACTATACAATGGTTGTAGATCTATGGATTTATGCGGATGGGACAATAGGTTTTAATAGAAGCCTTCCTAGAGAAAAAAGACGAACTCCATGCGATTGCACTTATTCATGTTTTCATGGATGGAAAAGCATAGGAGCATGTGGAAAAGCTAACCCTTTAAGACTTGCTAATGTTGAGGAATATTTAGAAGCAAGACAAAAAACCTTAGAAACTAATATCATTCAACCTTTGCCTAATAGATGGTTGCCAGCTTTAAATCCAGGAGAAACCATTTTGCTTGAAGAAGATCTTTTTTGGCTAGGACAGGATATTGAACTGATTCCTTTAACTACTGAACAAAAGGAAATACTCGTTAAAACACATCCTGGTGATAATGATAAGTTTATAAAGTATTGCGAGTAAAGAATAGCGATCTCACTACTAAATAATCGTCGCTTCGCGGTTTTATTATCCCCCCAGCCCCAAAGGGGAGCTTCCCCCCATTTCCCCCTCAGGGGGCAAGTCGCTTTGCTTCCTCAGAACTCGCGAAGTCCCTGTTATCACACATGTTTTTCTAGTATACGGCGGTTAAATAATAAGGTCGCTTCGCGTAGTAATTTTGACTAGGCAAGGGTCTAGTCATGCTGCGTTGGGGCTGATTTCTGGTGTCGCTACGCGGTTTGTTTTATTGCCCCACTTGCCCTGTGCCTTCGCCTAGAACCGCCGTGATTAAACACTGTTGTGTTTCTTTTCAGGGGTTTTTGCTCGTGCTTGCTTTCGTTCTCTTCGTTCTCTGCTTTTCTTTCTTGTCTTGTCTGTTTTCTTCTCGCGTTCCCGCTCCTGTGCCTCCTGCTCCTTGGTGGGTTGGGGCTTCCTGTTCTTTGGCGGTGCGTTCTGCTGTTGTGCCTTCTTCCTGTTGTCTGCTGCGTTCTCGTTCTGGTCGTCCCTTGTCTGGCGCTGCTCGTTCGTCTCGTGTGGGTCGTCTGCGTCGTTCTGGCGTTTGGTTCTAGTTGTTTTCTTGCTCTGTTTTGTCGTTTCTTTTCGGGGGTTTTCTCGTGTCTCGTTCTTCTTTTTTCGTTGGTTCTGGTTCTGCTCGCGTTCCCATTCCGTTCCGTCGCGTTGTCGGTTTTGCCTTGTCTGGCGGTTGTTGCTCTTGGCTTGTTCGTTCCTCCTCGCGTTCTTTTTCTGGCTCGGTTGTCTGGTCGTTCTTTGTCTCGCGTTCTGCTGCTGCTGCTTTTGGTTTGCGGTGCTCTCGTTTGGTTGGTTTTGCGGTGTGCGTGCGTCCTGCCCACGTGTCTGGCGTTGGTCTTTGTTGGCTTGTGTCGGTGCCTTGTGTTCGCTAGTTTCTGTGGCGGTTCGTCCGCCTTTTTTTATGGCGATCGCACTTTTCAGAAATTATAGTGATCCCTATTGAATTTAGTAAACCAATGGTTGAAATATTATCAATAAAATACCCAGTCATATAAATTATGACTAGGCAATTTCTATTTATTTATTTCTGCTAATAGTAGAGTTTTAGTTGGTTGAATTGTTGCGATAAATCACCAGTTATGATTATGAATATGCTTACTTTTGTTGGCAATAAAAATTTCTTCAACTTGAAATATATATTTTAAAGTAAGACAAAAAATAAACATAAAGAAACTGATTTATGAAGTAATTTTTTGATTGAATTCTGTCAGTTTTTATTGCTGATTATCAGTATCAGGTTTCCCATCTCCGTCACAATCATCAGCTACGCCGTCTCCATCTGTATCGACACATTCATCTGTTTGAAATAACTTAGGAGCTATTTCTTCTGCTTTTTCAGTGAATTCAATAATTATATCATCAGATGATGGTTGAACAGAAGCATCAGTAATATCATTACTTAATTGTGCTTTTACTATGGTTGCGGCACCAAAAGTGAAAAGACCTAGAGCTACGAATAAAGATAATTTTTTCATTGCTGTTATGATTTTATTCAACTTTTACTATTATCAATATATAAGTCAAAAGTAAAAAATATGATAGTCTTGATTTCTTTTCTGGAACGTAATTGTAATTAATGGAAATTGACTTAATTCAACAATATAAGTTAGCCTTTTAAAGATATTTGTCTATCAAAATATTTACGGTGAATAACCTAAATTACTTATGAATATGAATTTATAAATATGACAAATAGCGATCGCATTCTCCGCTAAAATAAAATGAGAGCTAGCGATCGCCCTCATGAAAATTATCAAAATTCTCAGTATCAGAAAGTTTACTCTAGCTATCTTCTACACCAAGTCAAATTGCTACCAATACTCGGTTATTGATGATTATGGGACAGTATTAGAACACGATTCTATCTGCTATACGAGTGAAGCAGCAGAACGAGAAGGAAGAGAGGCAATTAATATAGTTTTTAATTAGTTTTTGAGTAATATTAGATGATTTTTTACTGCATGCTATGTGAAGTATATATTTTTAAGATCATACTATAAATATTCTCAAATGTAGGCAATAAGGATTTACTAATTGAGATTAAATTATATAGCACTACGTAATCTGGTTAGGACATTGGAAAACCCTCAATCCTATGATTAGTAAACTTTTGACTTTTGACTTGCGCGTAGCGCTATACGTAAAAACTGTAAATAATTATCTTATTTTAATAATTTAACTATGTTTTTTTTTAGAATATAAGTGGGAATAACCTCATGGAAATTATCGAATTTTAGGAGGTGTCCAAATGAACAATGAGAATGATGATTTACTTTCTAAAAGTTTAGACCTAGTAACAGTTCCATTTGATTTACGAAATATTGAAATTGAACTAGGAAACAAAGGGTTTATTAATATTGTTCAATTAACTAATAATAACTATGATGATTATTTCGACGATTTACAAATATCAGGTAATAATGTAGTTTGGTCTGCATTTGATGGCAATGATCGGGAAATATTTCTCTATGATGGCAACAATACTCTTCAGTTGACCAATAACTATACCGACGACTATGGCCCTCAAATCTCAGGGAATAAAGTGGTTTGGTATGGTTATGATGCTACAGACTATGATGTATATCTTTACGATGATAATAGTATCATTCAGTTAACTAATAACTATCCTAGTTCTTATTATCATAAAGCCGGTTGGATACCCCAAATATCAGGGAACAATGTTACTTGGTTAAGAACCTTTAGTAGTAGTTTTCCGTATAATGTTAATCCAGCAATATTTCTCTATGACGGCAATAATACTATCCAATTAGTAAATAATGATAGAAGCGATATTTCTTCTCTGAAAATCTCAGGCAATACTGTAGCTTGGATAGAAGAGGCCAATGGGATATTTCTTTATGAAGATAACAATATCATCCAATTGAGTGATAACCCACCAGAAGATCATGAGATTCAAATTTCTGGAGACAATGTAGTTTGGATGGATAAGTATAACCGTGATATTTCTGAGAATGGAATATTCCTCTATGATGGCAATAATACTATTCAATTATCCAATCAAGGCTTTAGACCTCAGATTTCAGGAAATAATGTTGTTTGGGAAGAACATGACGAAATATTTTTGTACGATGGGAATAATATTGTCGAATTGAGTGCTGATGGTGATTACCCACAAATATCAGGAAATAATGTTGTTTGGGAAGAATTCAACGAAATATTTTTATACAATGGCAACAAAAAAATCCAGTTGACCAATAACGATGAAGCAGATGTAAAGCCTAAAATCTCAGGGGATAAAATTGTTTGGGTATCTCACAACAATTATGAAACATATAACATATTTCTTGCAGATTTACCTTTAGAATTGTCACAAGGTGAAACAATACCAGTAAAATTATCTTCCAGTATTTTTATTAATAACTTAACAGTATTAGAAGGTAATGAAAATCAAACAAATGTTACTTTTACTGTTTCTCTTGCAGAAGCTAGCAATAAGACGATTACTGTAGATTATTCTACATTTGATGGAACTGCAGATTCAGGGAAAGACTATATTGCTACTCATGGTACTTTAGAATTTGTCCCAGGAGAAACAGAAAAAGAAATTACTGTAGAAATTATTGGTGATCTTAAAGTGGAAGAAACTGAAATTTTTACAGTCGATTTAAGTAATGCGACTAATGCATTACTTATAGATGGTCAGGGTAGTGGTGTTATAGAAAATGATGATATCCCAGAGAAAGGTATAATTAATATTTATGGTTTAAATCACCGATATGATGGTTATTTTACTGGTGATATCCCACCATATATTTACGTTGCTGCAACGGAGAAAAATGATATTCTAGCTAATCATAATTTTAGCCAAACTTTTGAAATAGAAAGAAATGGCAATTATGCTTTTAAAGCAAATTTAGAACCTCAGGATGATTTGTTACCTTTTTTTCGCCTGAAAAATATTGATGTTTATCGTGGATTTAGATCTTACGGTGGTACCTATTTATATGTTAGTACGGAAGAATATGATAGTATTTTTGCTGAAGATTCAGATCAAAAAGATAGGTGGATAAAAGAAGGTTTAGATGCAGAAGGAATAGATATTCCTGAGTTTTATCTTTATGGTGTTGGAGCTAATCAAGGAATAGAATTTCATCGTTTTCAACATATCAGTAATCATACTTTTTTCTTCGCCAGCCCAGAAGAAACAGAAGCTATTTATCGTGATCCTTTGTTATCAGAAAGTTATATCGATCAAGGAATTGCTTTTGAATCATTTATTTAACGTTATTCATTATCGCTACGTTGTCTATTTTTGCGATCGCAGTTTCTAAATTACTCATTCCTCGGCGAGCATATTTCAAACTCGTTCCTCTTGCCAAGAAACACGCTCACCTCGTCACTCGTGGCTCCGCGATAACTTGACATTAACTAGTAAAGGCATCTCAGACAAAATTTATTAGAGACGTGTTGAACATTGCTCAAGACGTAAGGATTCGCTAACGCTCAGTTTATTTCGTTTTTTCGCACAACGAGGCATTATGGCACAGTCAGTCTCTCGCCGTGAGGTTAGACTTTTGCTTATTGGTTCTGCCATCCGCTACGCTCCGTCAGAACGTCTTTGTCGCTGTCTTTTTACTTATTTGGTCGCTTGCAAAGCTGCGCTCCTCTGCTCGCTTTGTGCCGGTGCTTTTTTTCTGTTATGGGTGCGAAAAAACTTAGTCGGGGAGAAAGAGAAGAGAGAGAGGAGAGGAGAGAAAGGGTATCTTATCTGAGCGGTCGTTTATTGTCTAGTTGTCATTGATAGTTTTAGTTGGTCGCTTCGTTTCTGGTTGACTTGCGTTCTGTCGCCCCGCCGCTCCGCGCTCCCGTCTAGGCGTGGGGTTCGCCCCTCTCGGTAGCTTGCCCCTGCTGTTGTTCCTAGTGGTACTTCCTGGTAGTACCCAGAGTTATTGTTTCCGTACTTGCTTGGCTGCATCTGCCAGGTCAGATCTCACCTTTCCTCGTACTTTGTTTCCTTCCCTGTTGTTATCATTATAGCATGGGTACATATTAAAATCAAGTATTTTTTATCATTTTAGTTGCTATTTTCTTCAACTATTTCCGCGATCGCATGGCGTACTTTTTCGTGCCAATCAGGTATTTTTTTTAATTCTTCGTAAAGTGATGGTGGTAATCTAAGCCCCATCTTGGCGCTGCATGGCTCGTCCCATTCATATTTCTGTTTAAAACCATGTTCAGCAATATTAGGATTTCCGCCTGGTCTACCTTTAGGCATATTTACCTCATCATTTTTCTGATTATAACATGTGTACATATTATAAATTTATGTTAAAGATCCTCTTTTTAGCGTGGGTACATATTATAATTAAGTAGTAAATCAAAAGCCGAGGGCAACCCTGAGAAAGTTTATACCTCGGCTCAACCCCTAAAGAAGAGGTAATTATTCATGGTACAGCAAGCCTTGAAAAGTTCCCCAAACGGGAATTTCAAAATAACTCAACTATGCGAAAACCTTGCTATTTGTGAGGCCAAAGTAGATCGTCACAATTGGGGCAATGCCACTGAAACAGAGCCAGCTTTCCTTATTTATCTGGGCTGTAAACGAAAAGAAGTAGCCGAAAAAATCAACTATATCAATAATGCTCTTGGTTGTTATTGGTGCGAAGTTCGTAAACCTAAATATCTCAAAGATTTCGAGGCGGAAATCAAAATCAGAGGAATGCAAAGAGAATCTGATAATAACGCCTACGGATTGGATTATCTAATCTGGGTTGAGAATAATTATGAATATTTAGAAGACGAAGAAATCGAATATTACGCAACAGGATATATGCCTCGTTGGTAAATAATTCTCCCCTCTACTTTTTGAGGGGAAAACTAGAAATAAAAAAGCCAAAAATTATGATGTCAGCTACAGAGAAAACTTCGATTCCTCCTCCTTCATCTCCTGGCGAATGGTCATTATCTCAAATCCAAGAAGCCTTGAAGCGTCCCTTGCCAAATAGTTATTTGAAAAAACTCAAAGACAAAGGTAATGCGCTCTATTTGCCTTGGTGGAAAGCGAACATTGTCCTTGATAAATATTGTCCTGGCTGGACTTGGGAAATTAGAGACACCAAACTTAGTAGCGATCGCATTTTTATGATTGGTCGTTTAACTATTCCCACATCAGAAGGAAATGTTTATCGCGAAGCGACGGGAACCGAAGAACTCAAACGAGAAAAATTCAACCAAAAAACTCAAGAAATCGAGATGAAAGAACTTGCCTATGGTGACCCTTCATCAAATGCTGAGAGTATGGCATTTCGGCGTTGTGCGGCTCGCTTTGGCTTGGGTTTGTATCTCTACGAAAAGTAAAACAATTAGCAAATTAAAACTATGACAACTTCAACTAGACTTTGGGAATTATCCGACGATATTCAAACATTAGAATCCGCGATCACATTAATCCAAGACAATCAAGATCTAAGCGATGAAGAACAAGAAATTCAACTCGAAGAGACTTTTAATCAATGGCTTGAAACTGGGGAATCTTTCAAAGAAAAGGCTGAAAAACTAGCGGGTTATATTCGCCATCAAGAAGCCTTGGCAGAAGCTCGTAAGAATGAAGCCAAAAGAATTCAGACTTTAGCTAAACAGGCTGAAAATGGCGCGGCTAGATTAAGAAAATATCTTGTGGCTCAGATGGTTCGCTCTGATGTGAAGAAAATTGAAGGCGTGACAGTCAAAATCGGACTACGGAAAAAACAACCGTCGGTATTGATTAATGTCGAGCCTGAAAAATTACCCGCTGAATATGTAAAAGTGAGCTATAAACCAGATTTAACAGCAATCAAGAAGTTACTCAAATCTGAGGCTGTTGAATGGGCTTCACTATCTGATGGTCAGGAATATTCTGTAACCATTCGATAACACATACAATAAGAGAATCCCCAGCGACTACCAATCAAACGGGGATTCTCTAGATTTCTTTTACAAACCTAATAGGAGTATAACGTATGGCAATTCAAATAGAATCAGATCTCAAAGAACTTTTAGGACAAATAAATCAGAAGCTAGATAACTTAGACGACAAAGTTGATGATATCAACGGTAGATTAATTAAGGTTGAGACTAAACTTGATAGTGCAGTAGATGATATCAAGGAACTCAAAGGCACACAAAAATCTCAAATTTGGGCACTAATTAGTATTCTTTTTGCTGCTGTTACTGGAATTTTAGTTGTTTTCGGTAGGTTTATAGTTTCAGGAAATGGGGTTTAAATCCCTCTGTTCTCGTTCAAAACAATGACAATTGCCCTGGACTAGCATTCCCATGCCCTCCGCGATGCATCGCTAGATGACAAGCAGGGCAGACGGCCAACAGATTTTCTAGTCGATTATCTTCGGGTTGATGGTTGCGATGATGAACCGCTAAAGTATGCACTGTCCATTCAGAACGAGTTATTCCCTCTGGTCTGGAGCCTGGCCGATAACATTGTTTACCGCAGCACTGACATTGCCACGCCGCAGCTTCTTTCACCTTCAATGCTAGGCTGTTCCAATTATCGGGATATCGTTTTGAATCTATAGGCATTTTTTGAATTTGGCGATCGCTGGGGTCATTTTACCAGACGAGCGATCGCCTACTACCAAAATTAATTAACTCTTCAGATTGATAAACTGACTAGAACCCTGGTCAGGATTGATATGTAGATAGCGCTCTGTCGTCTCCAATTTACTATGACCGAGAGATTGCTGGAGCAGTCTTAAATTACAACCCCCCTCAATGGCATGGGAAGCATGGGAATGTCGCAACCAATGACAAGAAGCTTTTTCTGAGATACCAGCGCCTTTGGCACATTGTTTGACAATCTTGTACACCATGGTTCTTTCTAGAGCTCGACCAGTACGGGAGACAAAAACCGCATCACTTATCCTGGGCAACTCCATCAACAACTGCCAAACCGCACCAGGAACTAACACCACTCGCGTTTTACTGCCCTTGCCAAAGACGCTACATTTGCCCCCAGCTTCGGCGGGTTGTAAATCATCCCAGGTTAAACTACAAACTTCCGAGACCCTCAAGCCACAGGCATACATCATGCATAACATCGCGCGATCGCGTTCTGTACGAGCCGCCTCAATCAACTTTAAACAATCTTCCTCCGGCAAAATGCGTTCGGCCAACTTTTCTTTAACGCGAGGACATTTGATATAGCTGCCAATATTGGTTTCTAAATAACCTATCTTGACCCCGTAGCTAAACAGGGATTTAATGGCTCGGATTTTATTGGCCACAGTACTCGGGCGATCGGTTAACTCCAATCTTCGCTGCCAGAGCTGTAAATCTTCAATTTGAACTTGGCACAGAGGTTTATTGATAAAGGAGAAAAATCCTGAAACAATGCTGCTGTAACTTGTTTGCGTCGTGCGGCTTTTATCTCCCAGCCAGACATAGACCAGCTCGCGATCGCTGGTGGCTCGGGTTAATTCATTGGTTTTCATAGTTCAACAAACCTGCGAATTTTGTTGAATTGGATCAACTCGCATATATTCACGCCCAAACCATACCACGAGCGCCTTGTCCCTCTCTCAACTCGATCAAAAATTAACTATGTATTACTCCGCTCGGTCGCTATCTTAATGTTGTATTACACCTCATGTGATCTTAATTGGTAAACCATTGGTTTACAGATCTTGGTCAAGGGGCGATCTCGATTTTGACCAAGAATATTGTCAAAGGCCCTCAATTTAATTGATGTGAGGCTGTAATAATTGTTTTATTATTCTTGAGAGCGATCGCATGAATTCAAAACTATCTGTGCCTTCCTACGACTATTTCTTTGAGCCAGTTATACATTCTCTTAAAGACTTGGGAGGGTCGGGTAGCATACAGGAAATCTACGATAGAGTTTGTGAATTAGAAAGTTTCTCAGAAGATCAGCAAGCCATCCTTCATAAAGATGGACCACAGAATGAAATATCCTACAGACTGGGTTGGGCAAGAACTTATCTTAAAAAATATGGAGCTATAGAAAATATTGGGAGAGGGGTTTGGGCATTAACCAGTAAAGGAAAAGAACTACAAAATATTGACAAGAAAACTATTAATCGTTTTGTTAAAAAGCAAAGTAGTGGGTCGGACTCAAATACTAACGAATACACTAATACTAATACAGTTGATGAGAATAAAAACTTCTTAGAGCTACCCCAAATCCCTGTTGATTCGGAAGTGTGGATTGATAAGTTACTTTCAGTGCTTCAACGAATGCCACCAGATGCCTTTGAGCGATTATGTCAAAGAATTCTTAGAGAGTCTGGCTTCATCAAAGTTGAAGTTACAGGAAAAAAAGGGGATGGCGGAATTGATGGAATTGGCGTTTTGAAAATTGCCCTGTTGAGTTTTCAAGTTTTTTTTCAATGCAAACGCTACAGCGGTTCTGTCGGGGCTTCAGATATTCGTGATTTTCGAGGAGCAATGGTAGGAAGAACAGATAAGGGATTGTTCATGACAACGGGAACATTTACTAGTGGTGCTAAAAAGGAAGCAACCAGAGATGGTGCACCTGCCCTTGACTTAATTGATGGTGAGCAGTTATGTAGTATTCTCAAGGATTTGAAATTGGGAGTTGACACCAATACAATTGAAGTCGTTCAAATTAAAGAGTCCTGGTTTAATGGGCTTTGAACTAATCTATGAGAAATGATCGCGCTATTAAATCTTCCCAAACGGTTGCCCCCACCTCTGCCAATTCTCCTTATTAAACGGACTTTGCCATCTATTAATCAATTCACTTTCTAGCTTTAATCGGCTTTTGCGATCGCTCGGTGTATCGTACCAGAAAGCACTACAAACTCTGACTTCTAACTTATATTTACGGTGCAGTTCAATATAGTTTGCAACGTAGTCCTTACAATCATGAACGCCATTCCATCTCTGCTTAGCAGTCAGCTTAGTTTCGCCCACGTAAAGCAGCAAGGGTAAAGCATTATCGATAATGAAATAGATGCAGTTATGGGAACCCTGTTCCGGTAGTCGATAAAACTGAGAAGAATGTAACTTGAGCTCAAAGGGATTAATATTATCTACATCACAGTGAGTTGTTGTAGCGTTAAATAAGCTAGTTTGTTGTGGTGATTGTTGAGTCAGTGATTTTTGTTGATAATTAAAGATTTTTGATTTCCATTTAATGAGAGCTTCTTGACTCATTAATGGTTTATCAGCTTGTTGTACTCGGAAAGAAGGTTTGGTTTCAAATAAACTTAGTTGTTCAGCCACAGTTGATGAGGGAAATTAACATCAAAGCTGCCAGGATATCACAGGTATTGATTAGTAACGAATTTCAAAACCTGCAAATTCCTCATCATTAATAGTTTTAACTTCTATCTCTAAATTCTTGACTATAGCCGAGGGTGAACCATATTTAGCCCATTCCATAAGCGCATCTACTTGTTCGATTTCTCCTGCTGCAACAATCTCCACCTTGCCATTTCTCAAATTACGCACATATCCACACACACCTAATTGTCTAGCTTGAGCGCGAGTATACATCCTAAAACTTACGCCCTGCACTTTTCCCGAAACTATTGCTCTAATCCTTTTCATCATCGAGTTATTAAACAAGTTCAATGCGTAGCTGACGACCCACCACCGAGGCTGCTCTAGTGATAGTTTCAATCGAAACCCCCGTTTTTTCAGGGTCTAGTAGTCGATCTAGTTGCGCCCGAGATGTCTGCATCTGCCTTGCCATCTCGGTTTTAGTAAGATTTTGTTTTTTCATCTCTTCGGCCAACTGCCGCGCTAATACTCGCTTAATGGCGATCGCGGTACATTCAGTGTAAAGTCCTTCCGATTCTAAGAAATCATCGAAACTAGAGCCAGTGTGCGGATTATCAGTCATATTTTTGGTGCTCCTTTTGACGTTTAACGGCTAAATCAATTTCCTTTTTTGGAGTTTTCTGGGACTTTTTAATAAAGCCATGCAATAAGATCATCTCCCCATTACTGATATAAAAGATAACCCGCGCTATTTTGCCTCCAGTTATCTTGCTGCGGATCTCCCAGAGATCTTTATAACCTGAGAGCGCTCGGCACAGAGGTAAACCAATAGGAAAGCTAAACTCGACATCTTTGATATCGCTGCCAATAATCCGACAATCTTCACGGTCTAGAGTTTTGAGCCATTCTTTGACCGGCTCTACATTATTAGCAGAGCGAAAAAACCTCGCTGGCAGTCTTTTCAATTTTTACTCTCTATTTACTGTATCTTATATGGTACAACAAAGGCTCATGAGTTGATAGCGATCTCTGTCTAGATTTCAGACTAGATCCCAACTTTAAACAAGAAGAACAAAGGATACCCCCATTCGAGGGCGACGCGAAGCTAGTGCTTTAGTGCAAGCCGCTTCGCATATGGTTGGATTGATGATTCAGTCTGAAGTAATCGCCTGATTGTAATATAAGATACAGCAAGGTTAATTATAGCTGCAAGCTTCTCAAGTCATTAGTTTAGTATTTTTAATCAAATACTTATTAAATAAAAATGCGGTTATGATTAACCCACGATTAAAAAAAGACTCTTAATTAGTTAAGAATGCTGCCAAACTCCCTGGTTTTGCCTTTATATGGCTGTATTTAAACCATTCTGAGCTTAATCAAAATCAAGATTCAGGAGCAACTCAGGATAGATGCAACGAATTATGAAAAATATCTATGACAAATATCTTTTTTCTACAGGAATCGTTCTACAATTCTTGTATCTAGGTGAAAACTATCTAGGTAAAAAATCAAGAAAGCAGTTGCTCAACCGTCCAAAGTTAACAACTGCCTTCAAGTTCTTTTTATACATGGGTATACCCCCATGCTGATATTATGCCACAGTCAGCACGAGAAATTAATTTCGATACTCCAGTTCTCAAAGTTTCCGGTCTAGAAACTAAATTCGACACCAGTGTAATGTCTAATTCCTTAGTTGTTCTGATTGGTGACTATCTCGAAGCTCGAATATTACAGCAGCTCCATTATTGGACAGTCAAAGAATATGGCATCGTACTTAAAGGTGCCCGTTGGATCTACAAGCCAGTTCGAGAATTATTAATAGAGGTGCTAATTGGATTTACAAGTTGGCAAATAAGAAAAGCGCTCTCCTCATTAGTCGGCAAAGAACTTTTATTTCGAGAGCATCTGTTTAAAGAACATCACGGCCATAACTTCGCCCCGAAAAACCGTACATATTACTACAGCATAAATTATCAAAAACTCCAAGAACTAGCCAACCCCGAAAACGCTGAAAGCATTGAAAACGTCCGTTTTGTGAGTCACACAAAACAGATTTGTGAGAGCTCCGCAAACCCGTTTTGTGAAAAGGCGAAAAACTATACAGATTCAACGTCTATAGAAAACAATTCCAAAAATAAATCCCACCCTACCCTCCCTTGTGTGAGTGTTAAAGAAAAAACTCTTAACAAAAAGAAAGATTCGCTAAGAACTCAAATTGAACATGTTTTGGCTCGACCAACTAAAAAGAAAGTTAATGCAGTTGTTCCCAAGGCTATCGAAAAAGAAGCCAGTTCCGCGATTAATGAGAAAATAGTTAAAGAAAATAATTTAGATGATAGTGTAACTAAACCTAAGATTCAGAAAACTAAGCCAGGTACTAAGCCGAAGCGAAAAAATTTAGCTCCCTGGAAGGATGAGGGGGAATTTAAAAGATTTTATCGGGCTTTAATTGCTGCTTTGCCCATTGTGGCCAATTCCCATTCTCCCCAAGGTTTAGCTCAAGTTATTATTCGACAATTGAGATCTGGTATTCCCCATAGTTATTGGGATGATTTTAAAGCAGGATTGCCGATTGGTTCTGCTACTAAACCTGAATGGGAAGTCGAGCCTGGTGTTCCTTACCCGATGTTTGTTGAGTATCTGACTGAGAAAATTAAAAAAGGTAATAACACTGCTACTGATGAGCAGACTCGTAATGAGGTTTTTCGTCTGCTTAATCAGCCGAGACAGGCTAAGGCTTTTTGGTCTCAGTTTAAACGTAGTTTGGTTAATGTTTCCCAGCAAGTAGAAAGAGACCTCGCTCTTGGTGTTTCTCATCCTCATACTCCTGTTTGGACTCGTGAACGGATTGAGCCTTCTCTTGAGGATGCGGCTAATGCTGGTCAGAAAATTATGGGTGTTAATGATTCTGCTGGGGCTGCGATTGAAGCAAGTTCTAATTCTCAGTTGGCTGCTGCTAACCAGAAAGAAAACTCCCTACCTCCTACTCTCCCAGACCCTGTAACGACATCAGATCCTTGGACGGATGACGTTAAACTTCAGCTAACTATGCGAGAGATGTTGTCGCTCAAGTTGGGTAGTCGTAATCTCAAGGGTTTTGTGAAAAAGATGCCCCAAGTTTCTCCAGCAGAAGCGATCGCTGATGAAAGAGTTAACAAGAAACCCAAAATGAATATTAGCCGGATGAGCATGGCTGAGATTAATGAATCTTTGCAGGACCCGATCCTCAGAAAAGAACTGATGCCTCAGCTTTGGCCTAGCGATTATCAACTCATAACGGACGAGTTGGGACAGATAATAGCCGTTGAACGATCATCGTAGGGGAGGTCATTATGAATACTCCTCTTGTTCTGCTTGAGGGTGATCAGTTAGAGATTGATTTTGATTTAGACAAACCTCAATTCTCAATCTGTCCTCAATGTTCCAGTGACATTATTAAGTTGGCTGATGGTTGCGATGTTTGCGGTTGGCGTGAAAAGCAATCTAATTCTGTTTGGCCCTATTCGATTCCTTGTAATATCAAGCAGCCCAATCATCCTCAACTGTCGGGGATTATTCGTCAGGATTTGGGCGAGCGCTTTATCGTTGAGATTCCCGATGCAAATTCTACCCTCACTATTCCCAAACTCTACGTCTTTCCTGATTTTTCTCAGCTCGACAAAAGTTTTCAGGAATCATCTCCCCCCAGTAAAATTCCCCCCACCAAGCGGTGCGACCCTGCGGATTCTCAATCCGCTAAGGAACGCGCACCAAGACAAACTAGAAGAAAAAAAGGCGACGGTACAGGCTACATATATCGCCGAAACATTACTAGAAAAGGTAATCAGTACCAAGAATCTTACTATCGTTACCGGGACGAATCGGGGAAACGTCGCTCTAAATATATTCCTCAGCGATTGCTTGATCGGGTTCAAGAGGCGGAATCCCTTAAGCTTCCTGTTGCCGATATTTTAGTTTTACTGGGGGGAGGAAAAATAAGTAGGGGGGAACTGTCCGGCACTTCTAATGATGAATCTCTACCCCGCAGTAATTCCGAATTTATAAATAGGGGGGAACCGTTCAGCAGTTTTGATGGTGAAAATCTGCCCATCGATGGTAAAAGTGATGAACTAATTTCTTTAAGTAGGGGGGAACTAGCAACACCCCCCAGTACAAGACGACGGAAACAAGGGCAGGGAACGGGATATATCGAATGTAAATCTATAAAGCGCCAAGGCAAAGAATACAAACAATATTGGTATCACTATGAGGAATGGTGGGAGGGTGAGCTTTTTATCAAGTCGTCAAAATATATCCCCAGGGAAAAAGAAGGGAAAATTATCAGAATGAATGATAAGAAAGCACCCGTCGAGAAGATCTTGAAAGTTTTAGAGAGCAAATCGAAGAGGAAAAGATGAAACAAGAACAAGATTTCAGTAAATTGAATGAAAATTAACCAAAAAGCCAAGGAATGAAAGCCAGTGAAGTTTTAGCCAGATATGCAGCAGGGGAAAGAAATTTTCGAGGTAAAAATCTTAGAGGTCAATCTTTTAAAGGTACAAACCTTTCAGGAGCAGACTTTACTGGTACAAACCTTTCAGGAGCAGATTTTACTGGTGCAAATCTTTCAGGAGCAGACTTTAGTGGAGCTGAGATCCGAAGTACTAACTTTACTGGTGCAAATCTTTTAGGAGCAGACTTTAGTGGGGCTAAAACTGGATTGCAGTTCCAGCAGACAATTAAGTTAGTTATTATTTCCTGGCTCTTATCTGGATTATCAGGGCTCATTTCAGGATTGGCTAGTTTCTGGGTATTATTTATTTTTAGAATTAATATCATTCAAGGCTTCATTGTAGATACGATTTTATTTATTTTCGTTACGGTTTTTTTGTTTTTAACTGTTGTTCGAGGCTTATTATCTGGAATAATCTTTGGAACTGTAGCTTTTGCTCTAGCTGGAGCTTTTGCATTTTCTAAAATTTTATCAGCTCCTAAATTTATTGATATTTCTCAAAATTTTTGGAATGCTTTTTCTAATGATGAGATTTTGATTTTTACTGTTTTCGGGGCTATCACAGCTGCGATAGTTGGCGTTATTGCCTTTTATGTGGCTATTGTTTTATCTATTACTTTTTCTACAACTGTTGCTGGAGCCAACTGGGCAGCTATTACCTGGATTGTTTCTGTTGCTTTGTCTGTAGGAATTTTGAGAATTTTTACTGTACTTTTTTCTGTTCATTTAGCAGCGGTAATCTTAACAGCTATTGTTGTTATTGTTCCTGTTTCACTAGTTAGTATTTTGATTAGCTGGAGCACATTGACTGGAGAAGAAAAGCATGAATGGATTCGGAAAATAGCGATTATCTATGCTGCTACGGGAGGCACAAGTTTTCGCAGTGCTGATTTAACTGAGGCTAATTTCACAAGGGCTAAACTAAGAAGCACAGATTTAAGAGAAGCTACGCTTACTCGTACCAGTTGGCATCAAGCTAAAAACCTTGACCTTGTTCGCCCTGGGGAAACTTATCTAAGGAATGTATCTTTAAGGCAGCTATTGATTACTGGTGAAGGACAAAACCAAAATTTTAATCGTCAGAATTTACGTGGTGTCAATCTTCAGAAGGCTAACTTAACTAATGCCAGTTTTATTGATACGGATTTGAGTCAAGCTAACTTAAAGGGAGCAAATTTATTTGAAGCTAAGTTAGTACAAACAAATTTAGACCAAACAAATTTAAGTAATGCTCATCTTACTGGAGCATACATCGAAGATTGGGGTATTACTAGAGGAACTAGATTAGAAGAAGTCGAATGCAAGTATGTTTATTTAAAACTGCCAACTGAAGGCGATCGCGATCCAAATCGGATGCCACCATCAGAACAAGGTGAGTTTGGAGAAAATGACTTCAATATTTTTATTACATCGGTTTTGGATACATTGGATCTATATCATCGTCAAAATATCAATGCAGGTGTAGCCATTACTGTTCTGAAAGGTTTGACTGAAGACTATCCAGTACAATTCGAGCTTGTTGGATTAGAAAAAAGAGGTGACGACCAGTTTGTTATTCGACTCAAAGTATTTGGAAAAATTAGCCACTTTAAAATTCAGCGTGAATATTACGATAGGTACGAGCAGACTTTACCTCTTTACGACCCGAAAAAACTCATACCTAATACCGATGTTGCAGTTGAAAAAATAGTTAAAACAGTGAAAGAGAATCCAAGTACACATATAGAAAATTTACATAATCAGGGCATAGTTATAACTGGAGGAAAAGTAGATATGTCTGGAGAGCGCAACATTGAGATAAAACAGGGGAATTACAACGAAAATATTCAAGGTGACTACTACGAACAAAAGTGAAATCAATTTTTAGCGATCGCTCTACTCGCTACAGGCGATCGCTCCTAACTTCCGAATATTAAACGAAGCCAAAACAACAGAACCATATTCTCGTTGAGGAATCCCATATTTAGTCGGGTTTTGCTCTAAAGTGGCGCGGATTTGGTCCCATTGTTCATCATCGAATCGGCTGCTCATAGCTTTTGCTGGGGATAACTATCTTTCCTCACTGTATCAGCTCTGATTAGTTCCGCTTATTGATAGCATAAATATTGATTTGTCAAATTATCTTTACATTTCTTAAAATTATTGTTACATTAGTTTACATAAAGAAAAAA